>JADKJT010000016.1 GCA_016720905.1 Gemmatimonadaceae bacterium
ACGCCCGCATGCCGTCAATGCCGAGCGCGTGCACTGCGTGTGGTTCCATCACACCAATGGCGCCGCGCAATCGTTCGTACATGGTCTTCGCCGCCGCCAGCGACACCTGCTGTTCGAGAATGATGCGCACCAGTGTCGCGAACCCCGGCCGACGCGCCCAGAGCGGCGGCGCGCCAAAGCGTGTGACGATGGCCCCGAGATCGGGATCGCGGTCGGCCAGTTCGTGCACCGCGAGTTGCAGGGTGGCGGCGTTCAGTTGCCTCACCCTGCACGCTCGTTCATTCCCGACGCCAATGCCTTACCATCACGGCGTTGGCGGAATGCGACCCGGTGTTGGCGGGGCACCAATCCGATCCAGTTCCTGTTCGATGGCTGCGATCTCCGTCATGAGAATGGGCCTGAGCTTCGCGTACTCACTGGCGAAGTCCGCCGCGGCAATCTCGTATTCCTGTCGGTTGGTGCCGGTGGGCGGAGCAAGCACACCATCGGGCGATGCATTGCCGGCCCGCGACTGGATTGACACCGGCACCTGCTCACCGCGCGCCGAGTTGACGTTGTCGCCGCGCAACGCACGCAGCGAAAGCGTGAGCCGACGATTCACATCGCGCGCGCGATCGGTGAGCGCCTTGGGGGCTTGCGGCATCTGATCGAGCACCCTGACGATGGCGTCCATCTTGGTTTTCGCCGCGTTGGCCGCTTCCACCGAGGCGGAAATCTGTCGCGTGAGCTTCTGCACTTGCGCACGGAACGTGAGATTGGCTTCGCGATCGGCCACGGTGGTGGTGGCGGCCGGGTCGTGCAGAATGTTGAATGACATGGGACCGGCGAGTGGCGTGGATACCCCCTGCTCGCGTTTCACCAGCGTAACGGTGTACTTGCCAGGCGGAACAGGGCTGCCACCGGCACCGCCGCCACCGAACCCGCCGCCTCCGCCTCCGCCCGCGGCAGCCGCGGCGCCGCCGTCACCCGGCGCGTCCAGCGTACCGCGCGCAGGTCCCACGTGACACGATGCGCGCCACGCGACCCCGGCAGCGTGAGTACACGCCACACACGCCCCGATGCATCAGCAATCGACGCACCGAGTACCACTGCCTCTTCTTCGGCCTCGGCAATGAAGTCGGCCGGCGTTGGATACACGATAGGCTTGCCCGCTTTCTCCGCGGCGCGCTGCGCTTCCAGGCGCTTCTCCTTCTTGGACGTAAAGAGCGCTTCTTTCAGCGAGTAGGTGATAGCCGCACCGTAGTCCGGATTGGCAGCGCTGAAAATCGCCTCACCTTGCGAGCCCTTCCCGCTGCCGCCAAACGGACTGCGACGCACAAACGAGATGGCATCTTTCACCGGATACAGCGTGGCTGGCGCCGCCAGTGACGCCGTGGTCACATCGCGCAGCCGCGAGTAGTCGTCCACCACGAAAATGCCGCGACCGAAGGTGCCGAGCACGAGATCATCGGCCTGTCGCTGAATCGCGATGTCACGCACCTGGATGGTGGGCAGTCCGGGAATCTTGAGCCAATGCGCGCCGCCGTCCTTACTGACGTAGGCACCGAATTCGGTGCCGGCAAACAGCAACATGGGGTCGACGTGATCTTCAGCGAATCCATACACCGTGCCGCGCTTGGGCAGGTCACCCGTGATGGACACCCATTGCTTGCCGGCGTCGGTGCTCTTGAACAGATACGGCGAGAAGTCGCCGTTCTGGTGATTGTTGAAGGCGGCGAACACGGTCTTGGCGGCATGTCGCGACGTGATGAGACGCTGCACGTAGGCGTTGCCAGGCACGCCGGGCACTGAATCGCTCTTGCGCCAGTTGGTGCCGCCGTCCTCGGTGATCTGAATGAGCCCGTCGTCGGTCCCCACAAACAGCAACCCTTCCTGCTTCTGCGACTCGGCAATCTGGCTGATATTGCTGTAGAACGCCGTGGACTGGTTCTTGGCAATCGCATCGGGGCCCCACACCTTGCCCATCACCGGCATGGCGTTGCGATCGACCTGCCGCGTGAGGTCTGCGCTGATGGGTTTCCAGCTGTTGCCGCGATCGTCGCTGCGATACAAACGCTGCGACGCCGTATACAGTCGCGTATGTGAGAAAGGCGAGATGATAATCGGCGTGTCCCAGTTGAAGCGACTGGGCGCTTCGCCGCGACCCACCGCCGGCTGAATGCCGATGGCCTCGCCGGTGCGCACATCATGGCGCACCATGCCGCCGCCCTGGCTTTCCGCATACACGGTGAAGGGATCTTCCGGATCGACGCGCGACACGAAGCCATCACCACCCGTGGTCACAAACCAGTCGGTGTTGAGAATGCCGTTGTTGCTGCGGTTGGCCGCCGGACCGCAGAGTGAGGCGTTGTCCTGCGTGCCGCCGCACACCATGTAGAACGGCGCGTTGTTGCTCACATCCACATCGTAGAACTGCGTGATGGGGAGGTTGGCGAAGAAGATCCAGTTCTTGCCGCCATCCCACGTCTGATACAGGCCACCGTCATTACCGTTCACGTAGTGATCGGGGAAACGTGGGTCCACCCAGATCACGTGATTGTCCACGTGCTTGGTCCGTTCGCCGAGGTTGCGCCATGTGGCGCCGCCGTCGTCGCTCACCTGGTTTTGCACGTCCACCGCGTACAGCCGTTGCACGTTGAACGGGTCGGCGAAAATAGTGGCGTAGTACATGGGCTGCGCCGAGTAGGGCGAGCGCTTCTCCCAGGTGATGCCGTTGTCGACGGAGCGGAACATGCCGCCGTCGCCGGGTGTGCTTTCGACCGTGGCGTACACCACGTCAGGATCCTTCGGCGACATGGCGAGACCAATGCGTCCCAGCGCGCCAGAGGGCAGGCCCGTGGTGATCTTCCTCCAGCTCTTGCCGGCGTCGGTGGAACGATAGAGCGCGCTTTCCGGTCCGCCATTGATGAGCGTGTAGAAATGCCGGCGGCGCTGCCACGTGGCGGCGATGAGCACGTCGGGGTTGCGCGGGTCCATCACGACATCGGTGACGCCCGTACGCTCGGTAACCGCGATGAGGGAGGTCCACGTCTTGCCGCCATCGGTGGTCTTGTAGAGTCCACGGTCACCGCCGTCGGCCCACAGTGGCCCCTGCGCGGCGACATACACCACGTCGCTGTTGCGCGGGTCAATGAGAATGCGCGCAATGTGCTCGGACTTCTCCAGTCCCATGCGCTTCCAGTTCTTGCCGGCGTCGTCGGAGCGATACACGCCGTCGCCATAGGCGACGCTGCGCTGCGAGTTGTTCTCGCCAGTGCCTACCCATACGGTATTGGGCTGGCGCTGGTCGAGTACCACGGTGCCAATGGAATACGACGACTGCTTGTCGAAAATGGGTGCCCAGGTGGCGCCGCCGTTGTCGGTCTTGAACACGCCGCCCGAGGCAACGCCCACGTACATGATGCCCGGATTGACCGGATGCACGGCGATGCTGGAGATGCGCCCGCCGGTGACCGCGGGGCCAATGAGGCGTGGTTTGAGCAATGCGCTGAGCGCGCCGGAGATGCCGCGCGCGGCGGTGGTGTCGCCTTCAGCGCGCGTGGTATCCGGCTTGGTGTCGCGCTTGGTGGTGTCGGGGCGCGACGCCGTCGTTGGCTTGGTCGTCGCGACGGTGGGTTTCCGTGCGGCGGGCGGTGTCGATTGTTGTGCAACAACCGGTGTGTTGCTCAAAGAGAGCAGCGCGACGGAAACGATGAAGATATGGCGCATCGGGAGGGACTCTGAGAGGGCGGTAACGGGATCGCGACCAACCTGAACGATCGCCCGTGGCCTGACGGCGCGCCAGACATGACGCCCCGCGACGTGCGCGGTGCGTACCGTGTGCGCGTGATGCACTGGACAGCGGTCTCAGGGCTCACCAGTATCAAGTGTCCGGATATCTGTTGGCGCCGGTGGCAACGCGGCAGTAAGCGGCCGCCTGGAGTGGCAAGGAGGTTCCATGGCGAACTGGACGACGACGTCGGCGATGGCCGTTGCGCTTGGCCTGTCAGTGCTCGAGTCGGGGTGTGGCGATAGCAGTAAAGACGGAGGTCCGACGGGTATCGGCCCGCCACCGGGGCTTGCCGCATGCAGCGCCGGCCCGTTCCTCACCGTGCCGCTGGTTGCCGCTTCCAGCATCCAGGTCGTGGCGCCGCTGGGGAATCTCAACCCACCGGGACACACGTTCCCCACCGATCATATCTACCTGTACATGGCGGTGTTTCCCGTGGCGATATCGGCGCCCGGCAATCTCGTCATCACCGACGTGCTGGTGCAGCATCGCACGGGTGGTGGGCAGGCGGATTTGGACGACTATGCCGTGACGTTCTTTCCGTGCAGCGACGTGATGATGCAGCTTGCCCACGTCGCCAGGCTGGCGACGCAGCTCAGCGCGAAGGTCGGCGACTTGAGCGGTGGGTGCGGGAGCAGCTATCAGTTGGCCGGCTTCACGTACCAGCAGTGCCGCAAGAGCGTGAACGTGGCAATGTCAACCGGAGAGGTCATGGGCACCACGGCGGCGACGCTCGACGTGCTCGCCCGGGACCGCCGCATCACCATCGCCTACGTGAACGCGTCACGCCTGTCCGACAGTGTCGGTGCGTTCGGCGACAAGCACGTGGCCTGCCCGATCGACTACTTCGAGGCCTCTATCGCCGATCCGTTGCGCGCGAAACTGGGCATCGGCAGCGCGCTGCGCACCACGCCCCCGGTATGCGGCGATGTGGCGCAGGACGTGCCCAACACGGCGGCGGGACGCTGGTTTCGTATTGGCAGCCCGACCTATCCGGAAGAACCGCATCTGGCCCTGGTGCACGACAATTTCAATCCGGCCCTCGGTGTGTTTTCCGTCGGCTCGTCGATCCCGTCGCTGTCGGCTCGCACGTACACATTTACTCCCGCAGCCACTGGTCGCGTCAATCTGGATTTCCGCTACGTCACCACGATCGGCGAGACCGAGTGTTATGTGGTGTCGGCCAATCAACGCGTGTTGCTGCAACTCACTTCCACAACGCGCCTTCGCATTCAGGGCATTGGCCCTGGCACCTGCGGCGACCCCAGCACCTGGATACTTGGCGCCGGGGCCGTGGAATTCGAACGCTGACCGGTTGTGACAGTGGCCGCATTGCGGGCGACGCGCTCGCCGAAATGCTGCGCTCACCGAAGTAAACTCCAATTTTACCTGACCTATGAAACGCTCCATCGCGCTCTGTTCCCTGATGCTGCTGCCACTGGCGTTGCCGTCGCAGTCCGTCGCCACGCCGTCCGCGTACTCGCTGATCAAGGAAGCCGATATCAAAGCCGACATGCTCGTCATGGCCGGCGACGGGATGCGAGGCCGCGAGTCGGGCACGCTCGATGAACTGCGCGCATCGATGTGGACCGCGGATCAGCTCGCCAAGGCTGGCGTGAAACCGCTGGGCGAAGACGGCACCTGGTTCCAGTGGTTCAATATGCGCCGAACGCGGATCTCAACGGCCGTGAGCACCGTGCGCATTGGCGGCCGGCCGTTTGCCCTGTGGACGGAGGCCACGCCGACGTCGAACGCCGATGGAGACGTTGTCGGCATCACAGTATTCGCCGGCGACGGCAGCGATTCAACGATCGACGTGCGTGGTCGGGTGGCGGTGGTGACGCTCAAGCCGACCTCCGAAGGCACACGTAGCACGATCAACACACCGGCGTATCGCGCGGTGCGTCAGGGGCTGACGGTGCAGGGCGGCGTCATGACGCGGCGCGGCGCCTTGGCCGTGATCATCGTTGCCGACGACGTCGGCGAGGCAAACTTCGACGCCGTCGGTAGTCTGCAATCGCGTGGCACGTACAATGTGCCCGGTGGCGCCCCACGTTTTTCCGAGGCAGCGCTGAGTAACCGTGTGGGCGGTGCGGGCCGCGGCGGGCGTGGGGGCGCCGGAGGCGCTGCAGCCGGTGGCGGTCGCGGGCAGCCGACCGGCGGTATGGCCGTACCCGTCCTGTTCGTGCATCGTGCAATGCTCCAGCAACTGCGTCAGAATGGGCAAGGCGTCGAAATTCACATCAAGTCGGAAACTTTCGACGCGCCGTCGGTAAACGTCATCGGCGTCGTGCGCGGCACCGACCCCAAGCTCCGTGATGAGTACGTCGTGTTCAGTTCCCACCAGGATCACGACGGAGTCCGTTTCTCCATTGACGGGGACTCCATCTGGAACGGTGCCGACGACAACGCGAGCACCAGCGTGGCGCTGTTCGCCATCGCGCGCGCATGGGCCAAGCAGCCTTCCAAACGCTCGGCGCTCTTCATTTTTCACGGCGCCGAGGAGCGCGGGCTGCTCGGATCGCGCTGGCACGCCGCCCACCCGGTCGTACCGCTCACGAGCATGGCCGCAGTGCTCAACGGCGACATGATCGGCCAGAACCATCCCGACACGGCATCGCTGCTGGGATCGCAGCCGCCACACCGGAACTCGAGCGCACTCGTCCAGATGGCGTTCGACGCGAACAGCCGCACCGGCAAATTCGTCATCGATTCCATGTGGGACCGTCCGACGCACCCGGAAGGCTTCTACTTCCGGAGCGACCACGCGTCGTACGCTCAGCTCAATGTTCCCTCCATCTTCTTCACGACGACCCTGCATCCCGACTACCACACCCCGCGTGACGATGCGTCACGCATCAACTACCCCAAGCTCACCCGGATGACGCAGTGGATGTACCTCACGGGTTGGATTGTCGGGAATGCCAAGGATCGCCCAACGATCGACGGCGGTGTCCGGCAGGTGCCGTGACCGATACAGCGAACGCGCGACGCCCCCCGTGGCTATTTGGTCCAGAAGATCGCCGTTCCGCAATACGAGCCGTCACCTCCGGCACCCGTCGCGTTGTACCTCGATGGAGTCGACGATGGATTGTGCCACTCGAAGCCAATGATCTCGTCCGCTCGGAGACTACTCACATCAAATATCAGTGTTTCCCGAGCGATCTTCGTAGGCGCGCCATTGAAAACAGAGATTCCGTTCACAACAACTTGCGGGTAACAGGCTTGTGCATCTCGCTGTGCCGCGAGGACAGTCTTGCCGCTCACCCGACGAGTCCGCAGTCCGGGAACTCGGCCAATGAGCACCACGTCAACCTGACTCGCGGAGTTCTCCTCAAAAACCGAGCGGTCCAGGAATCGCCCGAAACCCATGGCCCGCCGCTCATCAAACTCCGCGAGTCGCAGGCGATCAATGGTCCTGTCAGCCTCGACCTGAACCGGCGCCATGGCTTGTGCCGTGCGCGTCAGCAGGAAATCGACATCGACCACGTCGTTCGCGGCCAAGCGAATACTGACCACGAGCGAATCAAAGCCCAACGCGCGAACGACAACCACGTATTCGCCTGGGGGGACATCCATCAGGCGAAATCGTCCGTTCGGCTCGCTGCGCGTGGTCAGTCCGCGCGTTCGCACCTCGATGCGGGCATCGGCGATTGGCCGTTCAGGCATGTCAGCCAGAACCCGACCAGAGATTTCGCCACGCTGAGCGGATAGCTGCAGCGGCCGTCCCGTGCACAGACACAGCGCGGCCAGCGATATCGCCTTCGCCCTATTGAGAATCATGCTGGGCCGCCAATAGGCGAGTTACAGCGGTGGTCCCGCGACCACCCGATCCTCGTCGTCGATGACCTCGTTATTCAGCTTCGAACGCCTGAACAACGCCACCTTGAGCGGCTCCGACCCCGCCGCCTTGAGCTTGGCGTTGAGCGCCGGCACCTCGGTTTTCGCGATCGCGTTCCACTGCGCTTGCAAGGCTGCCAGAGACTTGAGACGGGCGTTCGCTGCCGCGACCGCCTGTGACGTGGGCGTGTCGTCGGCGCCCTGCAGCACGTTCATCACCGGCAGGAATTGACCCGCGACACTGGTGAACGACTCCGGCGCCGCTGGGCCACCGCCACTGCCGCGTCCACCTCCACCGCCAAAGCCACCGCGACCGCCACCGACGGCTTCCGGACCAGCGAGTGCCTCGAGGCGTTTGGCCAACGCATCCACGGCGTTGGCCAGATCACCAGTCACCTTGCCCTTGCGATCCAGCAACTGCGTGCGCAGCGCGCGCGCTTGCTTTGCCATCACTGGTGCCTGCAACGCGGCATCGTACAGCGCGACCGACAGCGTGTACTGCTGACGCAACGCCACCGCGGGTGTCTTCACGCGCGGATCCATGCGCACCGTAAACGACTGCGACTGGCTCGCGCCGTTGGCAGTTAATCGTGCCGTGTACGTGCCGGGGTGCGCCCACGGCCCTTCGGGCTCACACTTGGTGTTGAACGGCGTCGCTGAAATGGGCAACGAGCAGTTCTCGCCCGGCGGCGTGAAATGCAGATCCCACGTGTATCGCTGCAGGCCGGCCTTGGTGGACAGCACTTGTGGCGGCCGGAACCAATACCACGGCCAGTTGCCCACGTCCTTCACCGGCTCGGCTTTGTCGGTACTGGAATACGTGCGAATCACGCGCCCCGACGCATCGAGAATCTCCAGCGTGACCGGGCCGCTCACATCGTTCTTCAGGTAGTAATCGATGATCGCGCCATCGGGCGGATTCTCGGCGTACGGCTCGTCGGGCGGCACCGGCGTGTCGGTGTACATGGAATACCGCACGCGCGTGGCCATCGCCGGCTTGAACAACGTGACCGCATCACTGGCGGCTTTCTCGCTCCACTGCCGCAACGCGGTGATGTTGTCGAGAATCCAGAAACCCCGACCGTGCGTGCCAATGGCCAGATCGTCGTCCTTGATGATGACATCACGCACCGAGGTGGCCGGCATGTTTACGCGCAATGAATGCCAGTGGTCGCCGTCGTTGAGCGAGAACCACACCTGCGTTTCACTGCCAGCGAATAACAGCCCTTTGCGTTTGGGATCTTCCTTCACGCTGTTGATGGTGGCGCCGTCGGCGATGCCGCCGACAATTTCGGTCCACATCTTGCCACCATCGCGCGTGCGGAAAATATGCGGACGCAGATCATCCAACCGGATGGTATTGATAGCCGCGTAGGCGGTGCCGGCGTCGCTGTGCGAGGCGTCCATGATGGACACCTTGGCCCACGGACCAATTTGCGGTGGGGTCACGTTGGCCCAGGACTTGCCGCCATTCCGCGTGACGTGAATGAGTCCGTCGTCGGTGCCGGCCCAGATGGTGTTGGAGTCCACCGGGCTGGGCGCGATGGTGTACACCACGCCGCGGCGAGTGGGGGTGGCGGCTGGTGTGCCGATGTACCGCCCCACGTTTTTGGGCACGTTCCACGTTTCGCGCGACAGGTCGGGGCTGATTTGCTTCCACTGCTGGCCGCCTGTCACGGTCTGCCACACCACGTTGGTGCGTAGTAGAGTTTGCGCGGGTTGATGGGCGAAAAGAGGATCGGCATGGTGCGCACGCCGCGATAGATATCCGGACCGCCGCCACCACCACCGCGTCCCACGTTTGGACTCACATTCTGCGTTTGACCGGTACGCCGATCGTAGCGCACCACGGTGCCGCCGAAGTACACGTCGGGGTTGAGCGGATCGGGCGCGACGTAGCTGTACTCGGATGCACCAACCGGATGGAACTCGCGATAGCCGATATAGCCGTCGTTGCCGCGACTGGATACGCACCCCGAGCCCGAGTCCTGCTGGCCGCTGCACAGCCGGTAGGGAAACGCGTAGTCGGCGGCCACGTGATAGAACGCGGCCGTGGGCTGATTGTACCACGAGCTCCACGTCTTGCCGCCATTTACCGTGATGACCGCGCCCTGATCGGCCACCAGCAGCATGATGTCGCCGTTGTTCGGATTGATCCAGTAGCGCTGATAGTCGTCACCGCCGGGCGCGCCGCGATGCGCGGCCCACGTCTTGCCGGCATCGGTGGATTTCCAGGCCACGGTGTTGGCTGAATACACGATGTCCGGATTTTTCGGGTCGACGGCGGGCGCCGACATATCATCAGCCTTGCCCGCAATGTTGTTGTTGGTGGTGGCGACGGTCCAGCTTTCGCCGGCGTCGTCGGAGCGATACATCGCGCCACCGCGCGTGGCCTGCACAATGGCGTAGAGGCGATTGGGATTGCTGGGCGCGATGGCGATGCCAATGCGACCCAGTCCGTCTGCCGATGTCGGGAGGCCTTTGGTGAGCGGCTTCCACGTCGTGCCACCATCCGTGCTCTTGAACAGCCCGCTATTCGGTCCGGAAAACGATGAGTTCTCCCACGGCCCATGCTGCGCATCCCACAGTGCGGCATACACCGTGTTGGGATCGTTGGGCGCGATCTGCACTTCGGCGCCGCCGGTGTACTCGTCTTTGTACAACACCTTTTGCCACGACGTGCCGCCATCGGTGGTGCGATAAATGCCGCGCTCCGGATTCTGGCCGTACGGGTGTCCTAACACCGCCGCGAACACGCGTTCGGGATTGGTGGGATCGATGGCCAGTCGCGGAATTTGCTGGTTGTTGTTGATCCACACGTGCGACCAGCTCTTGCCGGCGTCGGTGGACTTGTAGATGCCGTCACCGGTGGCCAGATCGGGGCGGTGCAGGCCCTCTCCCGAACCCACGTAGATCACGTTCGGGTTGGACGGTGCCACGTCGATGGCGCCGATGGAGCCACTGGATTGCTCATCGAAGATCGGCGTCCAGATACGGCCATAGTCGGTGGTCTTCCACACGCCTCCGTTCACCATGCCCATGTAGAACACATTGGGCTGACTGGGCACGCCCGCTGCCGCTTTAGTGCGGCCGGCGCGGAACGGTCCGATCATGCGCCACTTCGGGCCCTTGATGCTGGCGGCATCGAAAGTGGCCTGCGCGCTGAGCGCAATCGGCGAGAAGGCGGCGGCAGCGAGCAGTGATGCCGTCAGGGCGCGTCGGGAAAGGAGCACGGGGGCCTCGGGTGAGCGGGAATGCGTCCAATCTGCGGTGAAGCGGTGCGAACGGCCAGAATGTCGCGATTTCGTTGGAAAGCACCTTGAACCGACAAGTACGCAAAGGTCGCGAAGGAACAGGACCCACCATGCCCGACTTGACGACCTTCGCGTACTTTGCGGTCAGCGTTTTGAACTGTCATTTTTCGAACAGGTGCAGCGGTGTACCTCGACTGCGAGGCGTGACCCATGCGAATCCCCTTGGCGCACCAAGCTGACGCTGACGCCATGCCGCCCACCCTCCGTACATTGCTGGAGGCCGAACTGGACGCCGGCAATGCGATCATCGAGGTGGGTCACTCGCACCCGGCGCCACCGGTCGGGGCCTATTTCAAGTTGGCACGCCAGGTGTCGACCCGGCCGCGCGAAAGCGGCGATGGTCTCAATTTCTTTGACCGCCACGGATCGACGTCATCGGGGGAATTCACCGATACCGATCGACGGTATTGGATCCTGGAGGCGCCGAACCCCGCCGACGCCGAGGAGCTGGATATGGACGCCATCCGAGCGGCCCTGCAACCTCCGCCGTTTGTTCCGGAGCCTTCAGTCAACGGGCCGTCTGCGCCTCAGCACGCGTTGGACCACTCCGGCGAACGTGGCGATCCGGGCGACAGTGCCTCAGACGCCGACGCGTGGCGGCGCTTCGCCGACAGCAAGCGGATGGACTACGACCGGTGGAAAGAGGGGATCGGGTACGACCTGGACGCGTTGGCGTCGCTCTCGGTGGAGAGTCAGCGCGTGGTGGAGAGACAGCTGACCCCGCCATCCGGTTGGCGCGATGTGGAAGCCCTGGCGGCGCTTGATACCGCAACCGCACGGGAGACTCTGCGCGGCGCCGTGCATGCGGAAGACATCGAGGTGCGGTTGGCCGTATTGTCCCATGCGCCGGAACTGATTGACGATGCCACGCGGACGGACGCCATCCTGCTGGCCCTCACCGAGGCCGGTCCCTTTGCCGGGCGAACGGAGACGCTGGATCTGGTGATGGAGTTCCACCCGCCGGTTGTCGTGCAAGCGATGTTTGTGCGGCTGCTGCTTGCCACCGGCGAGATGGCGTATCACTACGCGGCCACGTTGACGGCCATTCACGGTGTGGTCGATTCACGTTATGATTGGTCGCTTCGACCGATGTACCTCGCCTTCAACACCGACGAGATGTCGGCCCGTCGCGAGGCGTTTCTCTCGCTGTGCACCACACTTGGTGTGGACGGTCCCGCGCAGTTGGCGGTGGTCGACCAGACCATCGCCACTCACCACGACTCCACGCCATGACCAATCCCATGCTCATCGAAGCCCCCGCATCAACCGATTCCATCGCGTACGAAACGCTGGGGTATGTGGACGCCTACGATGCCGTGCTCAATTGCGACTATGCGTTTGTGGCCTACAAGGAGACGGATCGCGAGAGCGGTGCCTGGTCGGTGCGCATTCGCTCCTCGCAAACGGCGGGCGGCGCGTTTGACCCCGAGGCCATGCGTCTGCAGGCCCGCGCCGCGGGCGCCCAGGGGAAGCCCTGGTTTGTGTGGGGCTACTCGTTTGAACCCACGGCCGATGATGTGCGGCAGATTGAGTTCCGCGTGCACGTCGCCGACGGCAAACCATCGTCGGTCGAGATGTGTGTGCGGTTGCGCAAGTTTGATCAGTCGGCCGATACGCCCAAATCGGTCTCGTTCGCGTGGCCGTCGTCGTGAGTCGTGACGGCATGACATCCTGGTTCGGTACGATCGGCGTTGGGATCGCGGTTGGCGTGGTCGGCCTGGTGGTTGGCGGGTGGCTCGCGTCGCGCGCGGTGGACTGGTACAACGTGCCGTCGCGCGAAGGCGGCTCCGCGTACTTCGTGATGTTCCAGGCGTTGTTCGCGCTCGTGGCCGGACTCATCATCGGCGTGATCGTCAGTCGGGTGGTGGTGAGCGGCGGCGGGACGCAACTGAAAGCGTTGCTGCTGGGCGGTGGCGCGCATCTCCTGCTGCTGGCGGTCATTGGCACCGTGGCACGACTGATGGCCGATGTGCCGCCGTCGTTCGAAGGAGAGCGGTTGATGCTGGCCGTGGAGGTGTCCTGGCCCGAGGCAAGCGCGCCGTCGCTCCCCAGCGGCGACATCCTGCCGTATGTCGGACTTGCTGCGGCGAGCGGGAACACCACGCGGGTTGGGCGTCAGGGGCCGTTGTGGGCCGCCGATGCCCGTCACGAAAACGGCCGACTGATCGTGCCGGGGGCGGTGGAGATATTCACCAGTCGGGGCAAGCGTCTGCTGTTCGTGAATACGGGCACGAGGGACAAGGAAGACGGGCTGGTGCTGCCGCTGCCGGCGTATCCGGGAAAGGCGCAGCGCACATGGAGCGAGTGGATGCCGCGTGCCCGCAGCGGCACGCCCGCCCTCCCCGACGGTATTCGGTATCGCTTTCGTGTGGTCAAGCGCAACGAGCCCATACGCACGCAGCATGTCGGCGCGTTTGACATCAGTACCGTGGCGCGCAAGTTCACCGAGTCCCGCTATGCCCCCATCACCAGTGACTACGCCGCGGATGCAGACTTTCAGGTGAGCTACAAGGGAACGCCGGTGACGGTCGAGGGGCGGACGGTCGATCAATACATCCCCGATCCGTGGAAACCGGATGCGGCACCGCCGGCAGACGCACCGGTGCAGTTCGATCGCATCATTGCGGTCGCGACGATCCCGGGTGCCGAACCCGCGCTGGTGGTCGAGGTTGAGTACCGCGACTCGCAGTACCGTTCCACCTATGACTATCTGCTCCAGGCACAAGGTGACCGACTGCGAACCACCTTTGTCAGTGCGGGCGGTGCCGACCTCATGGCCAGGCGACTGTCCCGGCCTCCGGACAATGCACCTCCGGAACCGGTGAACGGGCGTCAGGGGTATATCGACGACCGAATCCTCGCGGTTCCCGGATTGTATCTCTTTCCCCGAGCGGTGCTGGATACCCGTTCGCGAACGGTGCAGGCGGTGTCACTGGAACGAACCGACGACGAAATTCTCAAGATCGGGCCACTTTCGCTGTCGCCCGACGAGAAACACTTCGCACGCTTGATTCGCAACAGTGAGAACAATTCGATACTGATGGAGCAGGTTACGATTGCCGACAACGCGCGCCGCACGGTGCCAACGGGATTCGCCACAACGTCCACCGGCAATTGGCAGGACGCCGACCGGTCGTACTTCGACAACTACTTCGCCTGGGAATCGACCGCAGGCGGTGGCTACCGCGTGACGCCAAAGGCCGGTGCGACCACCCTGCCACACCGGGGAACGCTCAAGGAGCAGGTGGGGTATCGCGAATACCGTGTTTCGCTGGCGAAGGAGTCACTGCGCGACGCGTTCATTGCCGATCTCACGGCGACATACGGTGCCACGCTGGTGCCGACTGCGGCTGATGCGTATGCGAAAGAAGTGCGCATCAACGGCGAGATCTTCAACCTGTCGTACAGCGACGAGGGTGAGGTGGGCATCTGGATGGAGAATCACGACAATACACTGCCGATGGTGAAACTGTCGCGACATCTGGATTCGTTGCTGGCCACACGCCGACTGGATGCCCATTTCAAGAAACCTGATGCTCCGCAGTGACCTGCGGTTCGACAATCGATTCATTCAGGAGCTGCCGGGAGACGCCGAGACCACCGCGCGACGGCGCCAGGTAGTGGGTGCATGCTGGAGCGCCGTCGATCCCACCGCGGTGGCGGCGCCGGTGCTGCTGGCCCATTCGCCCGAAGTGGCTGCGCAGGTGGGATTCACCGAAGGCGATGTCGCCGAGCCCTGGTTTGCCGAGGTGTTTGGCGGCAATCGCCTGATGGAAGGGATGTCGCCGTTTGCCGCGTGTTACGGCGGCCACCAGTTCGGGAACTGGGCGGGTCAGTTGGGTGACGGGCGGGCGATCACGCTGGGCGAGGTGGTTGGCACGGACGGCGCGCGTCATGAATTGCAGCTCAAGGGTGCCGGACCAACACCCTATTCGCGCACGGCCGACGGGCGCGCGGTCCTGCGATCGTCCATTCGCGAATTTCTGTGCAGCGAGGCCATGCATCATCTCGGTGTGCCCACCACGCGGGCGCTGTCGCTGGTGACGACGGGCGATGCGGTGGTCCGCGACATGTTCTACAACGGCGACGCACGGGAGGAACCGGGGGCGATCGTCTGTCGCGTGGCGCCATCCTTCATCCGGTTTGGCAACTTCGAGATCCTGGCGGCGCGTGGTGACACTGTCGTGCTCGAACGCCTGGTGGACTTCACGATTGCGCGCGACTTCCCGCATCTCGGCGTACGCGAGCAGGACCCGCAGGCGCGGCGCGCGGCGTGGTTCACCGAAGTGTGCGAACGCACGGCGCGCATGATGGTGCACTGGATGCGCGTGGGGTTCGTGCACGGCGTGATGAACACGGACAACATGTCGATTCTGGGGCTGACCATCGACTACGGACCGTACGGCTGGCTGGATGACTTCGATCCGCACTGGACGCCGAACACGACGGACGCGAACGGTCGGCGCTATCGCTATGAGCAACAACCGGCCATTGCGCAATGGAATCTGGTGCGACTCGCCGAGGCACTGCAGCCGGTGTTCGCCAACGACGCGCCGCTGGAGGCCGCGCTTGAGCGGTACGTTGCCGTGTATACCGCCGAGTATCAGACCATGCTGCAGGCGAAATTTGGACTGCGTTTGCCGGACGCCGATGACGGGGCGTTGATTGGCGCGTGCTTTGCCTTGCTGCAAGCGGCCGAGATGGATTTCACCCTGTTTTTCCGCGCGCTGGGCAACCTGCCCGACACCCTGCCGGCCGATGGCGCCCTGGAGACACTGCTGGGCGACGTGTTCTATGATGACAGCAAGCGTCGTCTGCACCACGATGCCGTGCGCGCGTGGGTCGTGCAGTGGCACGCGCGCGTATCGCGCGACGGCGAGGCGGCCGCGACGCGTCGGGCCCGCATGCATGCCGTGAATCCGAAGTACGTGTTGCGGAACTATCTGGCGCAGGAGGCCATCGACCTGGCGAATGCGGGGGACTTTTCACGGGTGCACACCTTGCTGGACGTGATGCGCCGTCCCTATGACGAGCAGCCGCAGTTTACGCTGTTTGCCGCGCGTCGGCCCGAGTGGGCGCGCCACCGGGCGGGATGCTCGATGCTGTCGTGCAGTTCGTGAGCGCGTGGCTACCTGCCGTGGGACGCCAACCGTGCGAAGAGCGAGCGGCGAACGCCGCTGACGACGACCGGCGGTGCGTCGCGATCGGGGTTTCGCTGAGGAACTGAGCGGTGAGGGGCCGGAGGGGTGAGCAACGGAAGCGTCGAGCGCTAGAGAGCCCAGCCGGTGAGGGTAGAACGCAGTCCTGCCCTCGCCGGCTGGCCCCTCAACGCTCAACGCTTCTGTTGCTCACCCCTCCGGCCCCTCACCGCTCCAAGCTCAGCGATGTGTCAACGCATCCTTGAGACTCTGCACGCGTGTACCGCACCCATCACCGCGGCACCCCCATGCCCTGGCTCAACGCCACCTTCCACGCGTCACTGGCCACAAACAGTTGCTCCGGGAACCTCTTGAGCGCCGCGATCTCCTCGAAGATATCGGCGGCCGTGTACTGATTGAGCCCGACGCCGGCAAGATACTGGAGACGCAGGTTGCGATCGGTGTTGATGGCCGCACCGCTCAGCCATGCCTTGAGGTCGGCGCCGCTGCCCGCGTACGTCGAGAACAGCTCCATGGGTGAGCCGAAGCCGCTTTCCGTGAGTGACGCACCAACCTGACGATAGCCGGCGTCCTGGAACCGTGTCTCCAGGCTGGCGATGTCGATACGCGATGGACCCGCCTGGCCCAACAGCACGACATCATAGCCGGCACCATTGAGATTGTTCGCCCAGATCGTGCCGTCGGGAAAGACCTCGAAGAAGGTGGCCAGCTCACTGCGCACCGCGTCCAGCGTGCTTTCGTACAACGGCACCCACTGTGTCACCACGCCGCCGGGCTTCAGGTGTGCCTTGACGGCCTGGAAATACTCGCGCGTGTACAACGAGGCGGCGCCCTTCACCCACGGATTGATGGGATCCGACGTGATCACGTCGAATTGCTCGTCGGACGTTTGCACGAAGCTGCGCGCGTCGTCGAAGTAGATCTGCGTGCGCGGATCCTTCGCGACGTTGTTGTTTTCCTTGACGAACCAGGTGGACACGACTTGTGGAATCAACGGCTCGATTTCGCAGATCACCAGACGGGTGACGGAGGGATACGGGAGAAATGACCCGGCCGTCACGCCGGCGCCGAAGCCCACCACCAGCACCGACTGCGGATTGGGATGCACCAGCGCCGGAAGATGCGCGAGCATCTTTTGCAGCCGCATGTCCTGGGGCAGGCTGGACGCTTCCACCTTGCCGCTCACATGAAACTGCGTGGCCCCACTGTTCAACACCCTCGTGACGGCAACGGAACTGTTCATGCCTTCACCCACATACAGCACATCGGTCTTGCCGATCCACGTGACGGCGTATCGGCCGTGCGCCACCAGATTGCCGGGCAGCTCAGGGACCGTGGCAATCAGCAATGCCGCCAGCAGGGGAGTGGCCAACAGGGCGAGTCGTGCCTTCGCGCCGGGGGCGAGCAGCAACAGCATCGACGCGGAGGCGGCGACGGCGATCAACACCCGCTGCGCATCGCGCGTGCCCAGCGCGGGAATGAGCAGCAGACTGCACACCGTTGCCCCGACGATTGAGCCGACGGTATTGGCGGCGTACACGCGGCCCACCAGTCGCGACGTGTCTTCCCCCGGTGCGGCAATGGCCGCGAGCGCGAAGGGGAAACTGGCTCCCCACAGGACGGCCGCTGGCAGAATCGCCAGGGCGCCGCGCACCAGATCGAGCTGCAACGCGTACCACGCGCTGGGAGCGAGCGACGGATTGACCGGCCAGTTGGGAAGTGCCAGGAAGATCACGGCAGCGGCCCAGGCGATGGCGACGGTCAGCAAGGCCTGGCACCAGGCGAGCGCCCGACGGGGACTCTCGACAATGCGCGCCAGCCAGGCGGCGGTCGCACTGCCGATGCCGAGGCCGGTCAGGAAGACCGCCAGGATCATCGAAAACGTGTAGACCGAGGCGCCAAACGTCAGCGACAGCAGGCGGGTCCAGATCACTTCGGCGGCTAGCGCGCAGGCACCGGACAGGCCGATGGCGAGATAGACGGCGTTTGCGCCCTCGCGCGGTGCGTTGGCCGTGATAGCGGCGCTGTCGGACACTCCTCGCGCGTGGTCCCCAGCGGGGTAGGCCGGTGTTCGCGTGGAGATACCCCACGCGATCAGCGCGACCGCGATGTTCAGCGCCGCTGCGACGTACGTGGCCACCGCCTGATCGTGCACCCGCAGCAGGTAGAACCCCGCCAGCACGCTGCCCACGACGGCGCCAGCGATATTGCCGCCGTAGAAGAATCCCAGCCAGGAAATCCCGCGCGGGGACGACTCGACCCACCGCGCGATCGCGGGGAGCGTGGCGCCCATGAGAATTGTAGGGGGCAGGAGACAGAGCGCGGCCACCACGGCGCGCAACACGATGGCGGCTGCGCCGTGTCCCACTGCCGGCGAATACAGGCGACCGATCAGCGGAATCGCGAACAACTCCACCACGCCGATGAGGCCGATGCTGAGTTCGAGCATGGCATAGAGCTGCAGCGGATGACGCGCGCGCGACGCAAATCGCGGCAACGCCAGACTGCCGATGCACATGCCGCCCATGAAGGTGGCCAGCAACACGCCCAACGAGACTGCCGACGATCCGATCACCAACTCCAGCAGTTGGAACCAGACCACCTCATAGATCAACGCGCAGATGCCGCTGCCGACAAACAGCACCAACAGGAAGGGCAGGACGCGGCGCGAAGTCTGTTCAAACGCGTCGGACCGGAGAGTCGAGCTGGTCATGCGGGGCGGGTCTGGATGAAGGCGTCAGGCGATGATCGGCGGGGGACGGGAGGAAAGAATAGCTTCGGTCGCAGCGATGCGCTGCTTGGTTTTCAGGAACGAGTCCGGGTTGAGCGAGATGGAGTCGATACCGCACTCCACCAGGAACGCCGCGAAGTCCGCATGGTCGCTGGGCGCCTGACCGCAGAGCCCCACCGGTCGCCCGGCGCGGTGAGCGCGGTCGATCACATCGCGGATGAGCGATGTCACCGCCGGATTGCGTTCGTCAAAGAGCGATGCCAGCAGGGCGGAGTCGCGGTCCACTCCCAGCGTGAGTTGGGTGAGATCGTTGGAGCCGATGGAGAACCCATCGAATCGTTCGGCGAACTCCGTGGCCAGAATCACGTTGGAGGGAATCTCGCACATCACGTACACCTGAAGACCATCCTTGCCGCGGGCCAGACCCGCGTCGGCCATCGTGGCCAATACACGGTCGGCTTCGTCGAGGGTGCGGCAGAAGGGGATCATCACGATGATGTTCCGCAGGCCGATCGTTTCGCGCACCGCGCGGATGGCCCGACACTCCAACAGAAAGCCGTCGCGATACCGATCGCTGTAGTACCGCGAGGCTCCCCGGAATCCGATCATCGGATTCTCCTCGTGCTCCTCGAAGACCGACCCGCCCAGCAGGCCGGCGTATTCGTTGGTCTTGAAATCACTCATGCGTACGATCACCGGTCGCGGATGCTGCGAGGCGGCGATCATCGCAATGCCGCGGGCCAGCCGATCCACGAAAAAGTCGCCCTTGTCGGCGTAGCCGCGCGTGAGTTGTTCGATCCGCGCGCGTTCTCCCGCGTCAGTCACCGGATCGAAATGTGCCAGTGCCATCGGGTGCACCTGGACCTCGTCCGTGATGATGAACTCGATCCTGGCCAGTCCGACACCATCGGTTGGCAGGCGCCAGTGCGACAGGGCCGACGCAGGATCCGCCAGATTGATCATCACCTTGGTGCGGGTGGACGGAATCGACTCCAGTGGCGTCTCCTCGCGATGGCTGGCGATCGCCCCCTCGTAGACGATGCCCTCTTCGCCACCCGCACACGACAGGGTGATCATGGTGCCGTCGGCGATCACCCGCGTCGCCCCCGCCGCCCCGACAATAGCCGGAATCCCCATTTCCCGGCTGACGATGGCCGCGTGACACGTGCGGCCTCCGTGCTCCGTGATGACGCCGGCGGCCACGCGCAGCGCGGGAACCCAATCGGGATCCGTCGACTCGGCAACCAGAATGGAGCCGGGGCGGAACGTCTCCAGGTCCGTCACGCTGCGGATGACGCACGCGGGGGCGGTGGCCACTGCATTGCCGACGCTGCGACCGCGACACAACTCGGTGCCCGTGCCATCCAGATGCCAGGTGACCATCGCCGGTGCCCGCTGCGATTGCACGGTCTCCGGCCGGGCCTGCACGATGTACAACAGCCCATCTCCGCCATCCTTGGCCCACTCGATGTCCATCGGGACGAGTTTGCCGCTGCGCGCGGAGGTGTCGCGCTCAATCTGCAGCGCCCAGCGTCCCAGCTGCAACGCCTCCTCTTCCGAAATGCACAGGCGCTGTCGCTTCTCCGCTGGCGTGTCCACGTTGCGCGTCGTGGCACTGCCGCCGCGCGCCAGCACCATAGTGCGTTCCTTCTCGCCAATGCGCGTTCGCAACACGGGACGCAACGACGGGTCGGCCAGCGGCGGCTTGAACAGCAGAATCTCATCGGGGCCGACGGCGCCCTTGACGACGTTCTCGCCGAGTCCCCACGAACCGGTAATCAACACCACGTCCGGAAAGCCTGTTTCGGTGTCGATGGTGAACATGACGCCGGCCGATGCCAGGTCGGAGCGCACCATCTTCTGCACACCAACAGACAAGGCCACCTTGAGGTGATCGAACTCATTCTCGTCGCGATAGGCGATGGCGCGATCCGTGAACAGCGACGTCACACACTGACGCCAGCGCTCCACCACCTCGACCTCGCCGACGATGTTGAGATAGCTCTCCTGTTGTCCCGCAAAGCTGGCTTCGGGGAGGTCTTCGGCGGTGGCGCTGGAGCGCACCGCCACGCTCATGTTCGCGGCACCACACCGGCGGCACAGTTCGCGATAGGACGCGACGATCGAGTCGCGCACGTCGTCGGGAATGGTGGCGGTGCGCAGCAGGCGACGGATGTCACCACCCGCCTCATGCAGAGACTGCCGACCGGCCTTCCACGCCGCCAGTCGGTCGCGCATCGGCGCCTCCAGCTCGTTGGCGCGAATGAACCGCCAATACGCGTTGGCAGTCAGGGCGAAGCCGGGCGGAATGCGAATGCCCAGCGGAACCAGCGACTGCGTCATCTGCGCCAGCGACGCGTTCTTACCGCCCACCTGGTCGATCGCCGTCGCCCGTGCGTCCTCAAACCACAAGACGAGCGCACCGCCACGGTCGGTGTCGTTGTGACTCCGCATACCAGAATCCTCGGTTCGCGCGAACCCTGTGCCCGTCAATATCGATAGATCGCGGCCACACCGGTCTCGGTCGGCATCATCTCGGACGGCACGACGACAACCTCTCCGCCGCGCATCGCCGTCAGGGACGCTATGTCATCCAACACATCGCCCGCGTCGGGAACGGCCGCGTCGGCCAACGTGAGGTTACCGAACATCCCCTCAACATGTCCGGGAATTTCGCGATCAGATTCCACCAGCAGGGTGGCGACCTTTCCCGCCACCACGGCGCTGGCCACCTGCGAGAGATCATCCGTTCCCAGTCCGTGGGCGCGCGCGCTTCCAAACTCGTCCACGCGGGCGCGAAGGCGCGCGAGATACTGCGGTTCGATCACCGCCCACGCACGCGCACGCATGTCATCCAACGACAGCGTTTCGGGCTGGGTGTCGATGCCTTCGTCCACGAGGAACGGGTTATGACTCACATGCCGGAACCGGGCCTGATGATCGGGCAGCGTGGCGAGGATGAGCGGCAGCGCGGTTGGCTTGGAGTGGTAGTCCAGCACACCGCGCGCGACCACGCGAAAGAACCGTTCGGCATCGATATCATGCTCGGACTCCTTGCCGCCGTGCCCGTGATGCATGGCCGGGTGTCCCGCGCCAAGGCCGCCATACGAAGCGACCGTCTGATGCGGTTCCGTCAACTCGGCGCCGAGGGCTTCGATCAGCGTGCGCGGGATCTGTGGCGCCAGCGGAATTTCGTCCAGCGCATCGCGGGTTCCCTCGTAGAGTCTCACACGCTGTCGGGTCAACGCGAGCACCTGAAAGCGATCCGTCGACTGACGAAAACCGATCAATGGTTTGGTCACGAAGGTGTCCGCGACCATGGCCAGCTCGGGCACCGTGCGCGGCAATCGATAGACACGGAACACCCCCGGCGCCCCGAATACCGCCACGCCATCCTGCGCGCGACTCCAGAAGTCATGGTCGCCGGCCAGCGCCAGAAATGGCGCCAGCAGCGTGTCGACCGCTTCCGCCGCCGACGTTTCGCGCAGCGACGCCTCCAGACGCTTCACCATCGTGCGAAAACGAATCGGATCCTGCTGGTTTTCCGGATGATGCCGATGGGTCGGCTGGTACAGCGAAAGACAGGGGGGCGTGCAGCCGTTGAGCGCTCCCGACGCGAGGTCCCTCTCGAGATTGTCCACTTGGTGCCTCCAGACATCATTGACCAGCGCGGAGTCGGGCAGGCATGCGGAACAGCCAGCCGACCATCCGGCGTGTAGCGACCGCGGTGAGCTGCTGCCGCCCAACCGGACTCTATGGTGGATTGCAGCATGGCGCGTCGGGGTTTGCCCGATCACTCGACGGGCAATGCTTGGCGCATCTTGTTCCTCAGACGCCGTGCGATGCGCCCCCGTGTTGTGCCGCGTGAACGTGCCACCTGTCAGGTGCCGGAGGTCGTATGCTGCAGATCCGCGATGTCATGACCCGCGACGTGATCACGGTGTCGCCCGAGCACACCCTTCGCGAAGCGATGGAGGTACTGGCCAGGAATCACGTGAGTGGCGCGCCCGTGGTGTCCAATCGCACGGTGGTGGGGATTGTGTCGGCCAGCGATCTGCTGGAGTATGCGTCCGCACTTCCCCCCGTGGGATCGGCCAACGAGGAGGACGAGGATGCGAGCACGTCGCGCGACGACGACGTCCCCGATCTCGATGACGACGACGGGTCGGCCGAAAATGTCAGTTGGTTCCTGCAGCGCTGGCGGGAAGGTGATGTGGACGAGAACGAGCGATTCGTCGAAGGCGCGCCGGTGGCGTGGACGGCGCTGGATGAGCACGTGGTGAGCGACGTCATGACGCGCGATGTGGTGTCGTTGCGTCCCACCGTGGCCATTACGGCGGCGGCCGACCTGTTGCGTCGTCGTCGGCTGCATCGGGTGTTGGTGATGGAGGACGACATCCTGGTCGGCATTTTGAGCACGAGCGATATCGTGCGCATGGTGGCCGACGGGAAGCTGACGCGGACGCGCTATGTGTTCCGGGGCAAACGCTCCCGGATTCCGTAGGTGCGGCCTACCGGGCGAAGATCGTGATCGCGCCGGCGCTTGGGATGGACACCGATGCGGCACCACCGGTGGTGATCACGACGTCCGTGGCACTGACATTGGCGCTTGCCGCCGTGGCGTAGTTCACGCCGTAGGTCCCGGCCGGCAAGCCGCGAATCAGCAATTGCTGCGCGCCCTGCGTGCGCACGATGACCGCGTACTTCCCGTTGGCGTTCCGAAACGCGACGGGGTTGGCTTGGCCGCCATTGGCGCTGGTGGCCGCCACCCGCACGGCACCGGAGCGCACGTAGCGGAACACCTGACTCAATAGCTTTCCCGTGGCACTCAGGGTCACCGTCGGATTGGCCGGGGAGCTCTGGTTGATCACGTACGCACTGCCGTCGTCCGGGACGCAGAACCCGAGCGCAAACTGCTGCCAGGCCGAGACGTTGGCGATCGTGAGATCCTCGAACAGGTCGTCAATGCCGCTGCCGATGCGTTCAAGCATCGACGTCCGCACATTGTCTCTGGTCCGTCGCAATCCGATCTGTTGCAGGCTGCTGCTGCTGACCTGGTCGTAGCGATGATAGGAGAGCTCGCTCAACAGTGCGGACGCGCCTGGCACTGCTCGCATGCCGTCCCAGTACACCGCGGCGTTTGCAGACGCCGTGGTGGAAGGTCCGATAAAGTCCGGTGACCAACCGAGGCTATGCAGGCGATTTCCGGTGGCCACCAGTGCATTGCCCATCTGCGCGCACTCCACGGTGTGTTCTCCGGTTCGAGAAGCAACTCCACCCCGTTCGGGACCCACCCGTACTTTTGCTGCAAATGTTGAAACGTGGCCGCAATAAACTCGGCGTACTCCTCGGGGTTTGACATTTGGTTGAAGGCCGAGGGCGCGGCTTTGAAATCGACAAGCTCCAGATTGACGTACAGTTGTTCACCGCGGGCGGCGAGGCGCTGGCGCAGCGGATTAATGATTTCGTCGACTGAAGAGTCCAGGAAGGTCCACTTGAACCCCGCTGGATTGACCGTGAAGGGGTCTGCGTTGTCGTTGGTCGGCGCGTATCGCAATGATGTTGTAGGTGCCCCTGCTGATCTGGCCGCTGAGCAGTTGGGCAAAATAGTCGGTCGGGTTCTCAACGCTCGAAACGATCTCGAGGCGCATGCGATTGATGCCCAGTTCATTGACGGCGCGATCGAGCAGCGTCGAGCCATAGATCTGATAGCTGCTGCACCCATGCTCACCAATCTGCGATGTAGCCTCCCAACCGCTGATTGTCTGGTACGAGATGCCCGGCGTAACATCGATTGCGAGCCCCGCCGTCTGCACGGTGAGTGCGGTCGTGGCGGTGATCCCGTTGCTGGTGGCTCGAATCGTGGTCGACCCCGGGGCGACACCCGCCACCAATCCGGATTGATTCACGGTGGCGACAGCGGTGGCGTCGCTGGCAAAGGTGATCAGCGCGCCGCTTACCAGTGCCCCCGTGTTGTCGCGGGCCTGCGCGGTCAGCTGCGCGGTTGTCCCGGCCGCGATAGCGAGACTGGACGGTGTAAGCGTGACTTGAGTGACGGGTCGCGCCGAGACAGTCACTGTCGCAACGCCATTCACGCCTTGACTGGTCGCCGTGATCTGCGCGGTGCCGGGTGCCACTGCCGTGACGAATCCGGACTGCGTCACCGTGGCGATGGCGGTGGCGCTGCTGCCGTACGTGACCACGGCGCCGACCACCGGCGTGCCCGTGTTGTCGACCGCCAGCGGCGTCAGTTGCGCTGAGGCACCCGCGACCAGCGACAGGCTTGATGGATTTAGCGTTACTTGCGCGACGGATCGCGGGGTAACGATCACCGACGCGACGACGCTCACTCCCTGACTTGACGCTGTGATCTGCGCACTGCCGGGTGCCACGGCGCTCACCAGCCCACCCTGCGTAACGATTGCCACGGTCGCGGCATTGGTGGCGAATGCCACGACGGCACCGGCCACGGGATTGCCGGTATTGTCGAGCGCCTGTGCCGTCAGCTGCTGCGTGGCGCCAGCCATCAGCGTCAGGGTTGACGGCGTTAACGTGATCTGTGACACCGGTCGCGGCGTGACGGTCACGGAGGCGAGTGCACTGGCCCCCTGACTGGACACCGTCACTTGCGCGGTGCCGGGCGCAATGCCGGTCACCAGTCCGCCTTGCGTCACCGTGGCAATCGGTAAGGCGCTGGAGGTGAACGACACCACCGCCTCCGGTACCGGAGCATTGGCATCGTCCAGCGCTTGCACGGTCAACTGCGCGGTCGCGCCAGCCATCAGCGTGGTGGCGGTTGGCGTCACGACGATCCGTGCGACCGTGCGCGGCGAGACGGTGATCTGCGCGACGGTACTGACACCGCCACTCGAAACAGTCATCTGCGCCGTGCCGGGCGATACGCCGGTGACGAGACCCTCCTGATCGACCGTCGCGACGGTCGGAGCGCTGCTGCTGTATGCGAGCGTTGCGCCGGCCACCTGGCTACCCGATTGATTCAGTGCCCGCGCTGTTACCCGGGCGATCGCGCCGACGATGATGTAGATGGGAGACGGCGAGACCGTCACCTGCGTGACGGGGGGCCAGCGTTGTAACGTTGACCTGAGAGATTGTATTGACGCCGTGGCTGGTGGCGGTGATACGCGCAGTGCCGGGACCGACGGCCGTGATAAGGCCGGATTGGTCGACGACCGCAACCGGCGAAGCATCACTGGCGTAAGCCACGGTCGCGCCCGCCACCGGATGGCCGATGCGATCAAGCACCTGCGAGGTCAGTCGCACCGCTCCGCCAGCGGCAAGCGTGACGTTGGCCGGAGACACCGTGACCTGCGAGACCGGAGTGACCACCGGGGTCACGACCACCGGCGCGGAGGTCGTCGCGCCTTGGCTGGTGGCCGTGACCAGCGTGGCCCCGGGGCTGACCGCACCGATCACGAACACCTGGTTTAGCTCTCGGGTGCGCGTGGTGGTCACGCGCGCAGTGGCGATCTGCGTTGAGTCGCTGCCGAACGCGATGATGGCGCCGGCGACCGGAATGCCCGCATCGTCAAGTGCCTGCACGGTCACGCGGGCCGTGTTCCCGGTGATCAGGTTGACCGTCGGCGGCGAAATCACCAGACGCGACACCGGTCGCAGCACCGACGTCACGAACACCTGCACATTCACACGCGTATCATCATCGAACGTCGCCGTGACCCGCGCCGATCCCGGGCTCACACCCGTCACGAGTCCGTTGACATCGACGGCGACGATGGCGCTGTCTTCACTCGTCCAATGGATCGGACCGTCCGGCGCCCTATCGCCGGCTATGGACGTCACTGTCGCCGCGATGGCCGCATTGTCGCCAACCGTCAGGAAGAACGAATCCGACCGTAGTCGGATGATACTGTCCACCGGCAGCGACGCCGGTGACATGATCTGTCCCGCGCGATCACCCGCGACACACGCGACCAGACTGCTCACGATCAAACTCACGAGCGAGGCGCGGCGCAGTGAACGAGTGGCGGGAGACTTCACGCGAGTGCGGGCGAAAGGGGGCGCTGCGGTGACCACGTCGATAGCAAGAACTGAGAGGGCAGCAAACCGTGAAATATCGCTCGTTCGGTGCGGCGGTGGCAATACAAAGTCGCGATATCCCAACCGAAAGACGGCACGCTGCCCAGTCAAGTCACCTCACGCGCCGACCCACATACTGACGAGTCAGCTGGTAGAAAGCATCGGCTGCCGAACTCAGCCAGTGACGGGCGTCACCGGCGTGGCCATTACTCCACCACGATGCCGAAAGACCGCACCAGTGTAACAGCGGCCTCGAGCGAGATGCGGGCACCCTTGGCGCGATTCTGTTGCGGATCGACATACACGCCGGTGGCGCGCGTCAGGTTGGCTTCCTTCAAAAGACACCCGCGAAAGGAGGTGCCGGTCAGGTCGGTGTCCGTGAAGTCCGCCTTGGTCAGGTCCGAGTCCACAAAGCTGGCGTCGCGGATCACGCAGTTCACGAACCGCACCGCTCGCAGCGGCACCTTCACAAAAGACGCATAGCGCAGATCGCATCCGGCGAACGACACGTCCGGCAGCAAGCCGAGGTCCTCCCAGTCGACCCCCGACAGGCGCGTGTCCGCGAACCTGACCCCGGAAAGCACCATGCGCCGAGGCACCATCCGCGAGAGATCGCAAGCCTCAAAGACACAGTCCTCAAGGCGCGCATTGGCCCATCGACTTTCCGGCAATTTGCAGCGTCGGAACGTGCAGCGTTCGAACTCCTTGCCGGTGAGATCGGCCGCGTGGAGTTCGAGATCTTCGAACAGCCTGTCGACAAAGAGGGTTCCGTCGAAGTTACTCATCGGTGCGCAGCATCGTGCCGGCCAATTCCTTCACCAGTTTCGCCGCCACGACGGCCGTGATGCCGGTGGGATCGCGCCGTGGATTGTATTCCACGACGTCAGCCCCGATAATCGGCGAGCGCAGCCCGTGAATCATCGATATCACCTCGCGCACCGTGAGCCCGCCGGGTTCCCAATGGGACACGCCGGGGGCAAAGGCCGGATCGATCCCGTCCAGATCGACGGAGACGTACACCGGACCATCGACCACCGGCCGCACGCCCTCCGTCCACGCCCGCATATCGATGACCTCCACGCCGAAGCGGGCGGCCTGTTCCCGCTGATGCCGCGACATCGTCCGAATGCCAACCTGCACCAGTCGAGAGGCCAACCCCCTCCTCCATGATGCGGGCAAACGGGCACGCGTGCGAGTAGTGGTCGCCGCCGAAGTGATCGTAGAGATCACCGTGCGCATCAATGTGCAGAATGGTGGGTCGCGGATACACGCGATTCACCGCGCGCAGCACCGGGTACGTCACCGAATGATCACCACCGAGTGCCAGCACGCGTGCATCGGTGGCGAGAAGCGTCGCCACGCCCGATTCGATGAGGTCCCGCGCCGTGGCATCGGGCGGCAGCCGCAGATCGCCCGCATCGCCAAGCCCGCCAGGTGCCACCAGGTGGCGCAACTCTTCGGTCCAATCATTGCCCGCCGGCGAGCGAAGCGCCGCCCGAATCAGCGGCGGTGCCTCGGCCGGACCGCGCAGGAATGATGAACTGGCATCATACGGCAGGCCGATGAGACTCGGCGGCGGAAGGGTCATTGAGGGATCTCCATGGGGGAATGTGGTGTCGGAGTGTTCCGAAGCGGTAGGTGTGCTGAATCCTTCGAGACGCCCATGACAAAATCGACAGCCAACATCCGCGAGTCGGGAAATCCTGAACCCGGCGCCGCCGCAGAGTGCGTGAGCTGTACGCGCCGGAGCTTTCTGTCGGCCTCCATGCTCAGCGCGGCCAGTGTGCTGTTGGCGTCAGCGTGCGGAGATGGGGTGTTCGGCGGCGGGATCACCGGTCCGGGAACCACCGTCAGTCTGACCATCGCGCTGGCCGACTACCCGGCCCTCGGCACCATCGGCGGCATGGCTCGACTCAACGGGCTGGCGACACCGGTCGTCGTGGTGCGTTCGGCGGCCAGCACTTACCTGGCGCTGTCGCTGGTCTGCCCGCATCAGGGCACGACGGTCACGGCACAGGGCAATGGGTTCATCTGCCCCAACCATCGGGCCACCTTCAGTGCGACGGGGGCGTGGACCGGGGGGCAGCGCACGAGCGGACTCAATGCGCTGGCGGTCACCCTCGACGCGGTGGCTGGCACGTTGCTGGTAACGGGCAAGGTTGGCACCGGTGGAAATGGCCGCGATGACGACGACTAGCGTCGACTGACGCGGCGCGAGGGACGATAACGCGGCGCGCTCGCGTCTGGTCGTGGGGCGCCGACGGGGGCATATTCGTCGAATCCCCTCTTCTGGAGCTCGCGAGCATGAGTGCCCCGTTCCGTCTACCCAGTGCACTGCGTCGGTGTGCCTATGGTGCGCTGCTGAGTTGCGTTCCGGCGCTGGTCAGCGCGCAAGCCAAACGCCCCATGAACGCTGACGACCTCATGCGCGTGCGCGGAGTGGGCGGTGTCGCCATTTCGCCGAGTGGCGACCGCGTCCTGTACACCGTGTCCGCCTGGGAACACCCGAATGCGAAGGGTGACACCGCCCTCGGCGACAAGCACGATCGACGTTCCCACGTATGGATCGTGCCGTTCGGTGGCGGCACCGCGCGACAGCTCACGTCCAGCGAGCGTGGTGAATCGCAGCCCCAATGGTCGCCCGACGGGTCGTTGATCGCCTTTGTCAGCGCGCGCGGCGCCGGCACCGGCGACGACGGGCCGAAACCGCAGATCTGGTTGCTGCACGCGGACGGCGGGGAGGGCTGGCCACTGACCTCCGCCCGCGATGGCATTGTGTCGTACGCGTGGTCACCCGACGGGAAGCGCATTGCCTATCTCACGCCCGACACGCTGTCGCGCGACGCAGAGGCCAAGCTGCGCCGGCGCGATGATCCCAAGGTCTACGAAGGCGACCTGCGCCTGAATCATCTGTGGGTCGTCGATCTGGAATCGAAGGCGGCCACGAAAGTCACCAGTGGGGCGTACACGGTGCGTGGCACACCGTCATGGTCCCCCGATGGGCAGAAGTTGGCTTTTGATGCCTCACCCACCACGCTCATTCGCGACGAACGACACGATGCGTACGTCGTGGACATTGCCTCGAAGCAGCTGGACGCACTCACCACCTCGCACGACGTGGAGAGCACGCCGCAGTTTTCTCCGGACGGCAAGTCTTTGGCGTTCACGACGAACGGCCATGAATGGAAGGCGTACAAGGACGGCATCATGCCGCGCACCATTCGCAACGCGCGCGTGGTGACGTGGGATGTGGCCACGCGCACGGTCACCGACCACGCCACGCCGGCGTTTGACGTGAGTGCCGGGCAACTCCGCTGGTCGCCCGACGGGAAACACCTGTGGTTCAGCGCCAGCGATCGCGTGTGGCAGAGTCTTTACGACTACAACCTCGCCACCAAAGCCTACACGAAGCTCACCAGCAACGTGATCGCCAGTGGCGCGTCGGCCAGCAAGGATGGATCGAAGATGGCGTTCGTGTTTGACACGCCGAATTGGCCGGCGGAAGTGTACGTGCAGGACGCGTCACTGCCGACGCCCAGGCGCATCACCAACACCAATGCGTGGCTGTCCGACGTGGCGCTGGGCGAATCGGAAGTGATCACCTGGAAAAGCAAGGATGGCGCGCTGGTGGAAGGCGTGCTGCTCAAGCCTGTTGGTTACACGCCGGGCAGCAAGGTGCCGTTGATTGTGTCGGCGCATGGTGGCCCGACGGGCGCGCACACCAACGGATTCAAGGGCGGCACCGGTCCCGGACAATCGTGGGCCGCTCGTGGCTGGGCCGTGTTGTATCCCAATCCGCGCGGATCGACCGGCTACGGCGAGAAGTGGATGCGCGGCAACATCCCCGACTGGGGTGGTGGCGACTATCGCGACATCATGACCGGCGTGGACGAGCTCATTCGCAAGGGCATTGCCGATTCGACACAGATGGCGTTTGAAGGGTGGAGTTACGGCGGGTACATGACCAGTTGGGTGGTGTCGCAGACGGGCCGCTTCAAGGCGGCCATGATGGGTGCCGGGCTGCCGTCGCTGCTCTCGATGGCCGGTACCACCGACATCCCCGGGTATATCGACACGTTCTTCAATGGCATGCCACAGTACGATGGCTCGATCATGAACCCGCAGATGAAGTTCATGCTGGAGCGCTCCGCCATCAGCTACAGCGACAAAGTGACCACGCCGCTGCTCATTTTGCACGGGGGCAACGACGAGCGTGTGCCGATCGGACAACCGATGGAGTTCTATCGCGCGCTCAAGAATCGCGGGAAGACGACGGAACTGGTGTTCTATCCGCGCGAAGGCCACGGCTTCTCGGAGTACTATCACCAGATGGACCGCATGAAGCGCGAGTACGAGTGGATTGCGCGGTACACCTTGGGTACCAAGACGGTGCAATAGCCCCTATGCATCAACTCCGGAAACCGTACCTGCTGTATCTCGGTGACGCGCACATTCCCACCGACGCGAAGACCGCCTGCGGACTGCGCGACTGGTGTCGCGACGACGTGCTCGGCGAGTGGAGTCTGCCGACGGCCACGGTCAGTGTGGGTTTGCCGCGATTGTCGCCGCACGACGCCGCGACACAGGGCGCTGGCAGCCTGGTGATTGGCATCGCATCGGTGGGCGGCAAGTTGCCCGATGCGTGGCTGCCCGATCTGGAGTCAGCCATCGAAAACGGGCTGGACATTGTGAGCGGCATGCACACCAGACTCACGTCGTTTCCGGTGTTGGTGGGGTTGGCGGCCGCGCGCGGTGTGCGCTTGCTGGATGTGCGTCATACCAACGCGAAGTTTCCGGCGGCAACAGGTCGCAAGCGCACCGGCAAGCGCGTCGCCACGGTGGGCACCGACTGCGCGCTGGGCAAGAAGTACACGGCGCTGGCCCTCACCAATGCCCTCAAGGCGCGCGGCGTGAATGCCACGTTTCGCGCCACCGGACAAACCGGCATCATGATTGCCGGCGAAGGGATCGCGATTGACGCGGTGGTATCGGACTTTGTGGCCGGTGCCGCCGAAACGCTGTCGCCTGACAATGCGCCCGATCACTGGGATGTGATTGAAGGGCAGGGCTCGCTGTTTCATCCGGCGTACGCGGGCGTCACCCTCGGCTTGCTGCACGGCTCGCAGCCGGACGCGTTTGTGCTCTGCCACGACCCGTCCCGGAAGACCATCGAGTACTACCCGGACTTCCCCATACCCGAGTTGCGTGACGCGGTGCAGCAATACGCGCAGGCGGCGCGCATCACCAATCGGGCCGTGCGCTGCGTGGGTGTGAGTATCAACTCATCCACGTTGGGTGACGCCGAGTGGCACTCGTACGCGGCCCGCGTGTCGGCGGAGTTGGGGGTACCGGTGTGCGACCCCATGCGCGGCGGTGTCGACGCGATTGCCCAGACGCTGGTAGACATGACGCCGAGCGTCACATGATCACGGGACGTGTGGGTATCGAGCAGTGGGAGCTCACCGAACCGTTCGAAATTGCCCGCGGGGTGATAACGGCGCTGCCGGTGATTGTGGTGACACTCACCGACGGAGCGGGACGCATTGGCCGTGCGGAGGCCGCCGGGGTGGACTACGATGGCGAGACGCCCGTGATGCTGAAGGCGCAGGTGGAGTCGGCGCTCCCGGCGTTGCACCAGATTGCGCCACACGATCTCGTGAGCATCGACACACTGAGGGCGCTGCAGTCGTTGTTGCCGCCCGGTGGCGCCCGCAATGGCCTCGATTGCGCGCTGTGGGACCTCCGGGCCAAGCAATCCGGTATTCCGGCATGGCAGGCTGCAGGACTGGCGCCGCTGCGTCCGCTCACCACCGTGTACACGCTGGGACTTGGCAGCGAAGCCGATACCCGTCGCAAGGCGCGCGCCGCCCGACACTATCCGCTGCTCAAGCTTAAGTGCGACGGTGAACGTCATGTGGATATCGTACGGTGGGTGCGCGAAGAGCATCCGCAGGCGCGCATTGCCGTGGACGCGAACCAGTCGTGGTCGCGCGAGCTGCTGGAACGCGTACTGCCCCGACTTGAGGCGCTTGGGGTGGAGATGGTGGAGCAGCCCGTGCGCCGCTACGAGGACGCGCAATTGCGTGGCCTGCGTTCGCCGTTGCCGCTGGCCGCTGATGAATCGTGTGCCGATCGCTCCTCGCTGGCGGCGCTTTCCGAGTTCTATCAGTTCATCAACATCAAGCTGGACAAATGTGGTGGCTTGACCGAAGCAATGGCCATGGGTGACGAGGCGCTGTCCCGTGGCCTCCGGCTGATGGTGGGCAACATGTGCGGCACGTCGCTGGGCATGGCGCCAGGGTTTCTGGTCGGGCAGCGGTGCGGGTATGTCGATCTCGACGGACCGTTGCTGCAGAAGCTCGACCGGGAGCACCCGATGGTGTTCGTGGACGGCGTGATGCAGCCACCGGAGCCGGCGCTGTGGGGGTGAGACCGGTGGCGGCCGACCAGGTCGGCCGGGGGACCAGACGTTTCGACTATTGTGCGCGTCGCAGTGCGCGGCCTGCGTAGCGACCGGTCGGCTTCCCGACGTCGAACACCATGGCACCGTTCACCCACACGGCGTGAATGCCGGTCGCCTGCGCTTGCGGTGTTTCGAACGAGGCGTGATCGGTAACCGTAGCGGGATCGAACAACACGAGATCCGCGAAGAACCCCGGCGCAATCATTCCCCGTTGCACGAGCCCCACGTTCGCCGCGGCCAAGCTGGTCATCTTGCGCACGGCTTCCTCCACCGGGAACAACTTCCGGTCGCGCACATACGGACCGAGCACCTTGGGAAAACTGCCGAAGCCACGGGGATGCAATCCGCTGGACATGCCGTCGCTGCAGATGTTGGTGAACGGCCACTGCATGAGCGTGGCGACGTCCCGGTCGTCCATGCCTTTCGCCACGACGCCCGCGCCTGATCCACCGGGCTCCGCCAGCAAGTCCATCATCGTGCGCGAAGCCGGCTTGCCGCGTAGGACGGCGATTTGCGCCAGCGTCTTGCCGCGATACTCCGGATGCCCGGTGACGCTGTTGAAGATGATGTCGTCGGCGGCCGTGAGGTGCGCAAGGATGAATGCGGTCTCTGCACTGTCGCTGAAGTTCCGCTTCGGATAGAACACGCCGAGATTCGACTGCCAGTAGAGGTACGGATAAATGTCCGCGGTCACCTGCACCCCCGAGGCGCGCGCACGATTCAGAATGTGCACCACGCTGTCGGCCTGTCCCCACAAGTCCAGCATGCCGAGTTTGATGTGTGACACCTGCACGGGCATGTGATTTGCGCGACCAATCGCGATCACTTCGTTCAGTGCCGGCCAGAAGTCACGATCTTCACTGCGAATGTGACTGATATAGCGACCGCCCGCGTCGCCGGCGACCTTGGCCAGCGCCATCACTTCTTCCGGTGCCGAGTAGATGCCGGGATCGTATTCGAGTCCGGTGGACAGGCCGAGTGCACCGGCCGCCATGTCGGTTCGCACCAGCGCCTGCATGCGCGCCAGCTCGGCAGCGGTCGCGCGACGCTTGAAGTCGTCGCCAAGCACGGCGCGTCGAACGGCGCCGTGTCCCACGTACGAGGCCACGTTCACCGCGACGGGTTGCGAGTCGAGCCGGGCGAAGAACGCGCCGAGGTTCATGCCACCGCCGTCCTGACCCACCACGATGGTGGTGACGCCCTGGCTGACCATGGCGACCGCGGAACGCGCGTCGAACAGGCCGCGATCGTGATGACTGTGCGTGTCGATGAAGCCCGGGGCCAGCGCCAACCCCTTGGCGTCGACCACGCGTTCAGACGCCTGCGGCGTGAGTTGGCCAACAGCGGTGATACGATCGCCAACGACGCGCACATCCGCGCGACGGGCGGGTGTGCCGCGGCCGTCGATGACGAGGGCGTTGCGGATGAGGGTGCCGGCGGGGGCCTGGGCGTGAGCGGACAGCCCGGTACTGCAGATCGTGGCGCACGCCGCGAAGACGCGCGAGAGATTCGACGGCATAGGTTAGCGGGATATCGTCGCGTGTTCCGATTGGGCGGCCCGGAATGCGCTGATCACATCCCGGTCGAACTGCTGTCCCGCACCACGATCCAGTTCGGCCCACGCGAGCTCGGCCGGCTGGCCCAGCCGATAGGGACGGGTCGTGGTCATCGCGTCGAAGGCGTCGACTACCGACACAATCCGTGCCGTCACCGGAATCTGGTCACCCGACAAGCCATCGGGAAAACCCGTGCCGTCAATGCGCTCGTGGTGCCATCGCACAATATGCAACACTTCCGGATGGTCGTCGCGCAAGACACTCAGCATGGCCTCCCCGTCCACGGTGTGTCGACGCAGTTCCACAAACTCGGCGTCAGTCAGCGGCCCAACCTTGTTGAGCACGGCGTCGCGTGTCCCGATCTTGCCGATATCGTGCAGTTCGCCGCCCAGCCGAATCTGCTCCAGCAGCACGCCTGTGATCCCCATCTGGCGAGCGGTGGCCACGGCGAATTGGGCGACGCGCCCCGAATGCCCTCTGGTATATGGATCCTTGGCTTCCAGCATGGTGACCGCGATCTGCACCTGCGCCAGAAACATCGCCTGATTCTTGCGCGAGAGTTCATGCACTTGTCGCTCAAGATCGTTGCGATACCGGGCGCGGAGCCGGCGAACCTCCATGGCGAGTTGGCGCTCCGCCAGCGCCTTGTCGACGCGCGCCCGAAGCTCCAGGAGCTGCACGGGTTTCGCGAGGTAGTCGATCGCGCCGACTTTCAGGCACTCGACAGCCGTGGCCACGTCGCGGTCACCGGTCAACATCATCACTGCGGTATCCGTGTACTTGGCGCGGATCTCCCGAAGCAGCTCGCGCCCATCGCGGCCCGGCATGCTGACGTCGCTGATGACCAGCGGCACCGCGCCGTCACGCTTGAGGACGACAAGCGCAGCATCGGTGCTGTCGGCTTCGAGGACCGTGAATCCCTGACTGGCCAGCAAGCGCACCATCACGTAGCGGACGTGGATGTCGTCATCGACCACGAGCACCCGAATGGGTGTCAGGTCGGATTGGGATGCGGCAGGCAATACCATATGACGGTTCGAACGAGACGTGTGCGGCGCTGCGTGTCAGGCAGCCAGGGCATTCAGACCCTCACCGGCACACCGGCAACGCGTCCAGCGCGTCATCGCGCTTGATTGACGTGACCTGCAGGAACTGCACACCGGCCGGTTCTGTAGGCGCCAGCGTCACGGTGATCCGCAGATCACCGGTACCACATCGCATCCGCCAACTACCGCGCAGCGCATTGAGCGCCACCATCTTCCCCTCGTTGCGACACGCGCCACCGGCGTTTGCGACCAACGCGGCGATGCCCGCCCTACGTCGGGGCTTGGACTCGTCGAGATACAGATTCATCGCTGCGAGGCTGTCGGCCAGCGCCTCGTTCCACCCCGCAATCAACCGCGACACCTGCGCTTGCCGTGCCAAGAGCACCGGAGCCGGCTGCGGTTCACGCGGAACCATCCCGCCTGTTCGTGCCAATGCCGCCAGCGCGTCTTCCGTCACGCCGCCCCATGAAGTGTAGGTGAGGTTTCCCAGTGCGACAATACCGACACCCTGCTCGGGCAGCCAGCGCATGAGCGACCCGAATCCGGGCAGGCCGCCCGAATGCGCGATGGATATGCGAAATAGACAATTCTGTCGCACCCCGAGACCAAACCCGTATCCACCGGCACTGAGCACCGGCACACCGCTGGCATCCCGCATGGCGGTGCCGCCGTTGTAGCGAATGACCTGCTGCATTTCGCGCCGCGACGACCGCTTGAGCGGCCCCGTGTCGTCACCATCGCGTGCGGGCCAGGCATCCAGCATGAAGCCCACCCATTTGCTTAAGTCGGTAATGGAGGTAAGCATGCCTCCCATGGGACCAAACGACCCATCGGGGAGCTGCGCTTCTTCCAGCCATGCGCCATCCTGTCGTCGATAGCCGTGCGCCAGCCGATCGGCCGGCACCTCGCGCGCCTGCAACGTGGTCACCGTCATTCCCAATGGCAGCAGCACTTTCGACTTGATGTAGCGGGGATACGGCATGCCGGACACATTGGCCACCACGCGACCAAGAATCGCAAATCCGAAGTTCGAGTATTCGTAGCCGGTGGCCGGCGACGTGGAGAACGGAATACCGCGTTCGATCATCTGCGACAGCTCCGCGTCGGTGCGCGAGAGCTGTTGGTCGCCCCACGGATTGTCTTCCGGAAATCCGGCCGAATGCGAGAGCAGGTCGCGAATGGTGATCTTCGGCGCATCGGTGGTGGCATAACGCAGTTTGGCGAGTTCGGGCACATAGCGTTCGGCGGGCTGGTCGAGCGACAGCTTGCCCGCGTCCCGCAACTGCAGAATCGCGACCGCGGTGAAGCTCTTGGTCATCGACGCAATGCGGAACACCGTGACGCTGTCCACGGGCGCCTTGCTGGGCACGTCGCGCAGGCCGGCGACGCCGATGTGCGCCAGCTTGCCGTCCACGATGATGCCATAGGCGATGCCCGGCACATTCGATTGGGCCGCAAATGCGCGCATCAACCGGTCGATCTCGGGATAAGCCGTTGCGAGTTTCGCGGTGCGACCGGGATCGGTGAACGCGGGCGGCGGCGCCTTGCTGCCGAGCGAAGCAGGCTGCGCGTTCAATCCGACCGGGAGGGCCAGAACGGCGGTGCTCAAGATCGATACGAATGGGCGGAATTGCGCGCGGAATTTCATGACAGCCGGGGGCGTGGGAACGTGCGGCAAGCGCGAGATCGTGCTACCGTTTGGCGAGCGGGCTGTGCCGGGATGGGCACGGCCGACCGGAATGCTTCCAACATGCACAGCGACCCAGGAAAGAGCCAATGCGTTTGCGTTTCATGGTCCTGCTGAGTCTGGCCAGTGTTATTGTCGTTCCTGCGTCGCTGGAGCAGACGACGCACGGTCGACGCCCGCCCGCGCGCTTGGTGGCGTCCTTCGACGGATTGGGGGTTGGATTCACCGGTCCTCAGGGCACCTCCGTCACGCGCAATCCATCGGACAACAGTCTCGCCGTGGGGCGCGATCATATCGTGCAGACGGTGAACTCCCGCATGGCCATCTTCACCAAGAAGGGCCGGCGATTCGACACCACTGGCCGCACGTTGTATGGATCGGTGCCCACGAATACGGTGTTCAAGGGGTTTGGTGGACCGTGCGAACTGCGCAACAGTGGCGATGCCGTGGTGCGCTACGATCAACTGGCTGATCGCTGGCTCATCGTGTTGCCGATTTTCTCCCGCAGCGCGCGGCGGGCGACCGAACCGCCCACCCCGCGTCATGGCGAACCGGCCACGCGCAGTATGATTGGTCACGAAGGACAACCGGGTGCGGCCGCGCCGTTGTTTGTGCCGCCGCCGGTTGATGCCGGCACCAGCCCGGCGGTGCCGCCGGCAACCGGTGTGCGTACGCCGCCCAGCGCGCCACTCGATAGCGGTTCGTACGCGATGTGCTACGCGATCAGCTCCGGTCCCGATCCGATGGGTTCGTACTATCGTTACGAGTTTGTGCGACCGCTGTTCCCCGACTATCCGCGGCCCGCGGTCTGGCCCGATGGCTACTACGTGCCCAGCAGCACCAGCGATGACTTCATCCAGAAGCATGCCTGTGTGGTGGATCGCGCGCGCATGCTGAAAGGGGAAAGCGCCACGGAACAGTGTCTGGTCATCGATGGCGTGAACTTCCTGAACAATGTCGATCTTGACGGACAGCAGCTCCCACCCGCTGGGGCGCCCAACCTCATGCTTGCTGCCGGCGGCGCCCAACTCAACAAGGTGATGCAGGACGACGGCCTGTATGTGTGGGCGTTTCACGTGAATTGGGATGATCCGTCGCGCACCCGACTGACCGGCCCCACCAAAATTACCGTCGCACCCTACCACTATCTGTGTGACGGCCAGCTTACCAGTTGTGTGCCGCAGCCAGGCACCGATCGAAAGCTCGATGCCCAGGGAGACAAGCTGATGGCCAGAGTCGTGTATCGTCGTATCGGCAATCGGGAATCGATTGTGGCCGTGCACTCGGTCAACAGCGCCTCGGGCGGCGGCGGCGTTCGGTGGTACGAGCTGCGCGTGAATGCCCGCGACACGGCACGAACGGTTTCGCTGTTTCAGCAGGGCACATACGCACCGGATGGCTTCTACCGGTGGATGGGGAGTCCGGTGATGGACGCGCGCGGCAATATCGGCATTGGCTATTCGTTCGGTGGCACGCCGCATTTCGCCGGCCAACGATTTGCCGGTCGGTTGGCGTCCGATCCACCAGGCGTGCTCACGCTGCGCGAGCAGGTACTCGTGAATGGTGAGAGCGCGCAGCAGAACACGTTACGCTGGCAGGACTATACGCAGACCGCGGTCGATCCGGTGGACGATTGCACCATCTGGTATGTGGGCGACTACCTCAAGTTGGGCGCGCCGAGCTATTCCACCAAAATCGGGGCGTTCCGAATGCCGGGGTGCCGATGATGACCGCCCGCGTATGGCGACCATTCTCTCCGTCGCGCGTTGCCCGTATCACGGGCTGCGGGCTGGCACTGGGTTCGACGGCGTGTTTTCCCACGTTCCACAACGCGCGCATCGATCCCGGATTTCGCCTCGACGCCGGGGCCACGACCATTCGCGATCAGCCTCGCGACAATCAACCCCAGCCTCCCGACTATCTGGCCACTGTGTCGCCCGCGGTCGGTTTCGGGCACCGCCTCGAAGTGGGGGTGCCGATTGGCGTGTACATGGCAAACGGTCTGCGGCGTCAGCAGGGCGTGTACACCGAACGCGGAATGGTGGTCATGCCCTACGCCAAGCTGGCGTTGCTCGATGCCACCTCGCGTGACCATCTGGCGGTATTCGTGCAGACCTCGGCGCTGATCATTCCATCTATCGCTGGTATTCGCTATGGACGCGACTACGGCACATGGGAGCCGCATGCCGGCCTCACCGTCATCCAGTCGGGCGGACCGTCGGGTGACGACCCTGTCATCACCCGATATCAGCAGCTGCATCAATCCCTGATCACGCTGTCGGTGGGCGCCACCTGGATGGTGGCGGGCTATCCCGGCGTCGAGATGGGTGTGTTGCGAAACGCCTACGACGAAAACCGGTTCACGGCGCAAGGCACGCTCGAACCGACGCGCCACACGCTGTACGATATCTTCGTCGGACTGCGGGTCAGCACCGGCACGCTGAAGCAGCAGGCGAAACGCCAAGCGGAGCGTCACCCATGATTGCGTTGTCCTTGCAGGACCGGCTCCGCGGGCTCCGCGCGCTGGTTGGCAACACGCCGCTGCTGGCCGTCGACTATTGCATCGACGACGGCGCCGCACGTCGCCTTTATGCCAAGGCGGAAAACGCCAACATGACCGGCAGCATCAAGGATCGGATGGCGTTGCACATCATCCGTCGCGCGCTCGAAACAGGCGCCCTGCAACCGGGCGGACTCATTGTCGAAGCCACCAGTGGCAATACGGGCATCTCATTTTGTGCGATCGGGCGCGCACTGGGCCATCCCGTCACGATCTTCATGCCCGATTGGATGAGTGCCGAGCGCATCGCGCTCATTCGCTCGTTCGGCGCGACCATTCGGCTGGTGTCGAAAGCGGACGGCGGGTTCCTCGGCTCGATTGCGCAGGCGGAAGACCTCGCGGCTGCAACACCCGGCGCCTTCCTGCCGCGTCAGTTCGCGAACGAAGAGAATCCCGACGCGCACTTCCGCACGACGGGTCCCGAAATCTGGGCGCAGTTACAGTCGGAAGGACTCACGCCGGACGCCTTTGTGGCCGGCGTCGGCACCGGTGGGACAATCATGGGCACAGGGCGCTTCCTGCGCAGCCGACACGCGTCCATCGCCCTGCATCCGGTGGAGCCGGCCAATTCGCCAACCATGTCCACTGGACACAAGGTAGGCAAGCATCGCATTCAGGGCATCAGCGACGAGTTCGTTCCGGCCATCGTGCATCTGACAGAACTCGATCGCATCATCGCAGTGGATGATGGCGATGCGATCATCATGGCCCAGAAGTTGGCCGCGGAATTGGGGCTGGGCGTTGGTATTTCCAGCGGGGCGAATTTTCTTGCCGCCATCGAGGCGCAGGACGCTCTGGGCGCGAATGCAGTCGTGGCGACAGTGTTCAGCGATTCGAACAAGAAGTACCTGAGCACCGACCTGCTGCGCGACGAGCCGAGAAAGACCGCGCATCGTTCACCGCACGTTACGCTGTTGGGATTCCGGGCGATCAATCGGGTGTGTGAGAGTTGTTACGACCCCGCCGACCCGGCAAGTGCGCCGGCGGGGTTCTTCTCGATTGTGCGACGGTGAACCGCGTTACGGGAACGCGGCAAGTGTCAGCAAACTCGTACCGCCGAGTGTGACGGCAACGCTGTTGAACGTTTGCGTAACGGGATTGCCCTGCTGGCGCACGACAACGGTGTATGAGCCGACTGGCAGACCCACCAGATAGAACACGCCTTCATTGTTGAGCGTGGCGACCACGGACGCGCCGCCACCCGTGGGAGTTGCGGTGGCCGTGCTGCCGCCAAGATACTGACCTGACGTGGAGACCATCGTACCCTTGATGGAACCCGCATTGCCATAGGTCACCCAGCCGATATCGGTCTGTCCGAACGCCGTCGCCGTGATAACGGCACCGCCACCGAAACTGGCACCGGTTGACGCGCTCACCGTGATCAGTCCGGTTTGATCGATGGACACCGGACCACTCGTTGGAAAGATCGACCAGACGACAGGTGCGAGCGGCGGAGACGCATTCTGCACAACGGCCGCCGCGAACTGAAACGTGCTGGGCGACGTGGACGACGGCTTATAGATGTACCTCGGCGACACGTTGACTTGCGTCACGCCAAACGTCTGGTCGGCGACCGTCAACCGCACGGCCGTGGCGAGTGTTCGCGCGTCATTGCAGAAGGCGCGGAGTGCGGTGGTGCCCGGAGCTACGCCAGTGGCGATGGCGGTACGCACTCCGCCCGACACTGACGTCGATGTGATTGACCCAATACTGGACTGGTCGATGGCCATACCCACCGGGCAATCGGACGCGACGGCGCCGTTCACATCAAGGGCAGTGCCAGTGAACTGCACGGTACCACCGGGATGGATGTAGCCGAGCACTGGTGACGAGGTCACCACGATGCGTGTTGCCAGTCCGCCTGCTGGCGGCCCGACGACTATTGCGAAGGTGGTAGTCTTTATGGTGGCGCCACTGGTGCCTGTCAGCGTGGCGGAGTACGTGCCAGCCACAACAGAACTCGCGGCCGTCACGGTGATGACTGTCTGGTCGGCCGTGGTGGTTGCAGGAGTGGCGGTGATCGTGATGGCGGGAGGGACCGTGCCTACCAGAGGCGCAACGACGCCAGTGACGGCGATTGCACCAGTGAAGTTGGTGCGATTGAACCGCACCACATCGGTTGCAGATGCACCCGCGGCGACCGGGAGCGGTGCAGTCTGCACGTCCAGTACGAAGTTGGGAGTCGGCGCGGTGACGACAACCTGAAACGTGGTGGTCTGAATGGACACGCCGCTGGTGCCGGTCAACGTCACCGTGTGCGGACCGGCCGCAGCCGAACTGAGCACGTCCACGGTGACGGTGGTTTGGGTACCGGTTGTCGACGCGGGGTTGGCCGTCACGACGATACCCGCGTCCGAACTTCCCGTCACCGTGATGGCGTTTAGGAAGTCGGTGCGCGTCAAGGTCACCACGTTGGCAATGGATCCAGGTGCCGTCACGTTGAAGAGGGCAGTGGCGGGTGTAAGCCTGAAACCACCAACGGCAACGGCGACGCTCCCGGTGACCGTTACGGTGCCGGACGTGGCCGTGACGGCGAGGTCATACAGCCCGGGCGTCACGCTATTGTCGGCCACAATCTGAAAGGTCGCCGTTGACGCGGATGCCGCGATGGTTGTCGGAACGACGCGCATCTCGAGATTCGCATCCGACGAGAGACTGATGGCTCCGCTGAACCCCGGATCGCGCAGCACCACGGCCGTGCCGAGACCGGACGCGCCCACCAGGATCGGGAAGGTCGGGGCCGACAGTTGCATCGAGAACGCTGGGAGCCGGACCAGCACATCCACGTCCTGAGTATGGGTCTGTCCATCCGACCCACGCGCCGACAACTGCAACCTGTAGCTCTTCAAGGCGGCAGACGCCGGGATGTTGACGCTCACATCGACCGTATTGCCGGTTGTGGTGGCCGGAGTGAAGGTGGAGGCGATGCCCTCAACAGCGGCGGCGCTGAACGTGATGGGGAGGGAATAGGTGTCCCGCAGAATGGCGATACTGGTGCGAATGGACGTGCCGGGATTCCCGATGATCACGGGTGTGGTGCCGACGTTGCCCAGACTGAACGTGCCGGGCGACAACACCGAGATGCCGGCAGACGTCGATTCCACGCGATAGCCATCGGCGACACCCAGGATTTCGACGCTCGATCCCCCAATTCCCAGCGAGGCGCTGGTGACCAGTGGCACGGTCGCGCTGGTGACGCCGCTTGGCACCACGGTGGTGGTGATGCTGATGCCCGAGGTGTTCAGGCCGCCTTGAAGGCTGACGGCGCCCGTGAAGCCGGCCAGTCGCGTGACCGTGACATTGAGACCGGTGGTGCCTACCTGGGGAGTCCCGATCGGCTGCGCATTCGTGATCGCGATGGAGAAGCCTCGCGGCAAGTCGGCGGTCTGTTCCTCCGGCGAGGGCACGTTGCACGCGGGAACGATGAGCCCGGCCGCGACGATTACAAGAAACGCGATGAGTGGGGCGAATTTCGGTCGACGAGGCGTCATGTGGGTCGCGGCTCCGGTGCTTCCGGCGGTTTCGATCGTAGCTGGTGAGCCAGCACACTAATCCGCCATCGTTAGAGCTTCGTTAATTGCTCGTTGTGGGTAGCTTTAACGCATGGCGCCAGATGATGTACCGTTCTCGGGCGGGCCGATCGACCTGCGAACTCTTGGCGCGCTGAACCTGAGCGGATCCAATGCGCCGCAGGCCGCCGAAGCACTGGCGCGGCCCAAGCCGTTGGCGCTGCTGCTCTATCTGGCGCTGGCGAGACCTCAAGGGTTCCAACCGCAAGACAAGCTGTTCGCGCTGTTTTGGCCGGAATCCGACGCGAAACGGGCGCAAATCTCGCTTCGGCAGGCTGTTCACGTCTTAAAACGCGCTTTGGGCGATGGCATCATTGCACGGCGCGGACGGTCGGAGCTGGGTGTTGATCTCAGCCGACTGTGTTGCGACGCGTTGCGTTTCGACGAAGCAATTGCCGCCAAACAACCGGAACTTGCGCTCGAACGCTATCAAGGTGACCTACTGTCCGGGTTCTATGTCCCGGACGCGCCCGATTTCGAGCGATGGCTGTCCGGTGAGCGCGCACGGTTGCGGGATCTCGCGATTGGTGCCGCCCGCGGTCTGATGGCAACAAGTGCGGCAGCGGACGACGCGGCCGGCGCGGCCCGATGGGCAAGCCGATGGTGCGCGCTGTCGCCTGACGACCAGCAGGCGTTGCGCTGCGCCATGGAACATAGCGTCGCGGCGGGAGACCGCAGTGCGGCACTGCGCACATACGATGCCTTTGTCGAATTCCTGGCCGAAGGCGACGAGCAACCTGATGCAGACCTCGTCCAGTTCGCGTCACGCGTGCGGGAGCGCGTCCTCCGTGACGCACCGATTCGTACTCCGGATACGCTCATGTTCGAAGTGGAATCGGCGCCGGCATCAATGCCGTTGCCGGTGCCGCCTGCGACAGGGGTGCAGGGTCTTGCCCGTCGCCGCCGCGGACTCGTGTGGGCCGTTGCGGCCATGACGCTTCTGGTAGCCGGCGTCGTCGGTACGCGACTCTACGATACAACGCGTCGTACCGCGGCGGAGGGTGGGGTGCTGGCGACGCGCATTGCGGTACTGCCGTTCACGGTGCGCGGCGGCGCGAGTGTCGAGTTTCTGCGCGAGGGTCTTGTTGATCTCCTGTCGGCCAAGCTCGATGGCGCCGGTGGACTGAGTACCGTCGATCCTCGCGCCATTTTCGCCTATCAACGCGCGCACACGCCAATCTCCGACGACCCGCGCCGCGCCGTCGAAATCGCGCAGCAGTTTGCCGCTGGCCAGTACGTGATGGGCAGCGTCATCGAGGCAGGTGGTCGTATTGCCCTCAATGCATCGATCTACGATGCTGCGGGTCGACGGCGCGCCACAGCGGACGGTTCGGCCCGTGACGAGACCCAACTGTTGGCGGCCATTGACAAGCTGGCGCGCGACCTGCTGGCGGCGCAATTCTCCGACGCGCCGGCACACCTCGAATTCACGGCGGCCACCACGACGGCGTCGCTGCCCGCACTGAAAGCGTTCCTTGATGGCGAGCGTGCCGTGCGCGCCGGTCAGGGCACCGAGGCGGTTGATGCATTCAGTCGCGCCGTTCGGGAAGACAGCACCTTTGCGCTGGCGCACTATCGCCTGAGCACGGCGGCCGATTGGAGTTCGCAATCGGCGTTGATTCAGAAATCCATCAATCTGTCCATGCGGTTTTCCGACCGCTTGCCGCAACACGAACGTTTGTCATTGCGTGCGCGCAGCCTGGTCAACGACGGCGCCGCAGAGGAGGCCGATCGACAGTACCGAAAGCTGGTGGCGACGTATCCCGATGATACGGACGCCTGGAATCAGCTGGGTGAGCTGCTGTTTCACACCGGCCCGTGGCGTGGGACACCTATGGTGGAATCCCGAGCGGCTTTCGAACAGGTGCTCGCGCGACTGCCGTCTGACCTCAATGCGCTGCTGCATCTGGCGCGACTGGCCGCGCTCGATCGGCGCTCGGCGGATGTCACGGCGCTCGCCGATCGCGCCCTCGCGTTGAAACCTGAACGCGAGGCCGTTTTGGAACTGCGTGGACTGCGCGCCGCCGCGACATCCGATTCCGGCGACCTCCGCCGTCAGATGGACACGCTGCGGGCGACCGACGGCGCGCGTGAAGAAAGCGACGGTGCACGGCTGACGGCGTGGCGTGTCGCGACGTACAGCGACCGGCCGGAGGTCGGCGCTTTGCTCATCCGGGACGTGTCGGATTCAGCTGGCGCGACCCATGTGGAGTTGCACCAATACGTCATGCTGGCGCACTTGGATGCCGCGCGTGGACAATGGCACGCGGCGGCACGCGATCTGGACATGGCCGAACGTACGAATGCATCATTCGCTGCCGAAGTGCGCGCGAATCTGGCGCTGATGTGGCCGGCATCCCTGACACACGCTGCTCGTCGGCGACTCATCGATATTCTGTCGCCGACGGAAGTCCCTGGTCCCTCGCGGCGCGACCGTCTCGATTCGTCTGATGCGATGCGTCGCGTTCGCCGCGCGTACCTGTCCGGCACCCTGATGCTCGCGGATGGCGACTCACTTGCGGCGCGTGCGCAGCAGCGTCAGTTGGTTGGACTGAGCCGGGAACCTCGCGTCGACGCCGAACTGGCCAGTCATCTCGGCCATGAACTCTCGGCGCGCATCCTCTGGCGACTGGGCAACGCCGCGGGAGCGCTGGCGGAGGTGGAGCAGGGCTGGCCGCGCGGAACGCCGCGCGCGTCCCTGCCGCTTATTCAGGGCGATACCTATACCCAGGCGCATGAGCGATTCTTTCGCGGAGAACTGCTGGTGGCGTTGCATCGAGATGCCGAGGCGCTGCGGTGGTTCGCATCGGTGACCGATGATCAAGGGGAATCACTGATGCTGTCGGCGCCGGTGCACATGGCGCGCGCGCGAATTGCCGAGCGGGGTGGTGACACGGCAACCGCAAGCGCACAGTATCAGCGGGCGATTGCGCTCTGGTCAACCGCCGATTCGGGAGGGCTGTCGGAGTTGCGCGACGCCCGCACCCATCTCAGGCAGCTGCTCTCAGTGAGCGAACGCGGGCGGACGGGCAGCGCCGCGCCGGTGCGACGCGACCCCGGCAACTAGACCGCTCAGCGGATATCGAACACGTAGGAATGCAGGTCCTGGATCAGCGTTTCCTGCTCGGCCATGCGAAACGCCAGCAGGTCGCCCGGCGTGATCATCCCGCGCAACTCGCCGTCGTCCATCACGGGCAAGTGACGCACCCGACGTTGCGTCATCAGGTTGCCGCAGGCTTCCAGCGTGGTGAGCGACGTCACGGTGAGCGGCTTGGGCGTCATGACCTCGCTCACTTTCGTGAGCACCGGGTCGCGCTGCTCCGCCACCACACGTCCCAGCACATCACGCTCGGTGAAGATCCCCACCACCTGCGCGTCACCGTCCAGCACCAACACGCCGCCGATGCGACCCTGCATCATCAGGCGCGAGGCATCGAGCACCGTGCAATCCATTGCAACACTTACCACTTCCGGATTCTTTCGCGCCATCACGTCGCGGACCGTTGCCATGCCGTGCTCCCGGGTTGTGAGGTTCTCCCAAGGAATCCTACGCCCCGCGCGCGTCGCGTCCAGAGGCGCGCGCGGGGTTGCGGTAGGGATCAGACCTGCTTGATCTCGGCCAGCAGCTTGCTGAGCGTCCCCTTGGCATCACCAAACAGCATCTGCGTCTTGGGATTGTAGAACAGTTCGTTCTCGATACCGGCAAACCCGGCGCTCATGCCGCGCTTGAGCACGATGATACGCTTGGCCGCGTCGGCGTGAAGAATCGGCATCCCGAAAATGGGGCTGCCTGGATCGGTCTTGGCCGCCGGATTCACGACATCGTTGGCACCAATCACCAGCACCACGTCCGTCCGTTCGAACTCGGGATTGATGTCGTCCATGTCGAACAGTTTGTCGTACGGCACGTTGGCCTCGGCCAACAGCACGTTCATGTGCCCCGGCATGCGACCGGCCACCGGGTGAATGGCGAACTTCACCACGCCGCCGCGCTTCTCCACAAGCTCCATCAGTTCGCGCACCTGATGCTGCGCCTGCGCCACGGCGAGACCGTACCCGGGCACGATGATCACCTGCTGCGCGTACGCCAGTTGCAGCGCCGCTTCTTCGATGTTGGTCTCGCTGACACTGAGCCCCTCGGCGAGCTTGCCACTCGACTTGGACGACCCGCCAAAGGCACCGAAGATGACGTTGGTGAGCGAGCGGTTCATGGCCTTGCACATCACCAGGCTCAGGATGACGCCGGATGAACCGACCAGCGCACCGGAGACAATCAGCACTTCGTTGTGAATGATGAATCCCGTCATCGCACCGGCGAGGCCCGAATACGAATTCAGCAACGAGATCACCACCGGCATGTCGGCGCCGCCAATGGGAATGACCAGCGTCACGCCAAGCACCAGCGAGAGCGTTACGAGCGCATAGAACGCCGCATGCGGGGCGCTGGGGTCCATCACCAGCCACGCCGCGAGGGCGGCGATCACCAGGAACATCAGCGCGTTGGCCGACTTCTGCGCCGGGAAGGTGATGGGTTTGCCCGTCATCACTTCCTGCAACTTGGCCCACGCAATGAGCGAGCCCGTCAGCGTGACCGCGCCGATGAGCACCCCAAGATGCGTGGAGATGGCCGTGTCGACCGAAGCGGTTTCGCCGCGATTGCTGGTGTTCAGGTATTCGGCAATAGCCACCAACAGCGACGCACCGCCGCCAAATCCGTTCAGCAAGGCCACCATTTGCGGCATCGACGTCATCTTCACGGAGTACGCGAGCCATAAGCCGAGTGCCGTGCCCACCACCATGCCGGCGGCAATCGTGGCATACGACACGATACCCGTGTCAATCAGCGTAATGAGAATCGCGATCAGCATACCGATCGCGGAGATGCGGTTGCCGTTGCGTGCCGTCTCGGGGCTTTGCAGTCGCTTGAGCCCGGTGATGAACAGGACCGCCGCGATCAGGTAGATCAATCGAATCCAGGCAACGGAAATCACTTGGTGCCCTCCACCGGACTCTTCTTGAACATCTGCAGCATGCGATCGGTGACCGCGTACCCGCCAACGACGTTCATCATCGCGAACACAATGGCCAGGAATCCCAACACCGAAGAGAGCCAGCCGAAGCCGGCACCGGCCACCAGCATCGCGCCTACGACCGTGATACCCGAGACCGCGTTGGCTCCGGACATGAGCGGCGTGTGCAACGTGGTCGGCACGCGACCGATCAGCGCTGCGCCCAAGTACGTGGCGAGCACGAACACCACGATCCCACCAATCAGCGCTTCAGTCACGAGGTCTTCCTCCCGGTAACGATCATGGCGCCCGTGATTTCGTCGGCGCGGTCGACGTTGAGTTGACCCTCCTTGGTGAGGAGGTGCTGCACAAACGTGAGCACATTGCGGCTGAGCATCTGCGACGCGTGCTGTGGCATGGTGGCGGGCAGATTGATCGGGCCGATAACCTGCACGCCGTTCACGTCCACCGTCTCGCCGGCCTTCGTCGCTTCGCAGTTGCCACCGGAATCGGCGGCGAGGTCCACAATCACCGAACCCGGCGCCATGGTGCGCACGGTGTCGGTGGAAATGAGTCGTGGGGCGGCGCGGCCAGGAATGGCCGCCGTGGTGATCACGAGGTCCATCGTGGCCAAGTGCGTTCGCAACGCCGCCTGAATGGCGGCCTGTTGCTCGGCGCTCTGCTCCTTGGCGTACCCACCAGCGGTTTCGGAGTCGGTGGCAATCAGATCCTGCGCCACCACGGTGGCACCCAGCGAGCGAATCTGCTCGGCCGCCGCAGCGCGGATGTCAAAGCCCGAAACCACCGCGCCCAGTCGACGCGCGGTGGCAATCGCCTGCAGTCCCGCCACGCCGGCGCCCAGCACGCAACACTTGGACGGCGCCATGGTGCCGGCGGCCGTGGTGAGCATGGGCATGAACTTCACCATCGCGGAGGCACCCAGCAGCACGGCCTTGTAGCCGGACACCGTGGCTTGTGATGACAGCACGTCCATCGATTGCGCGCGGGTGATGCGCGGCACCAGCTCCAGCGCGAAGGCCGTCACGCCCTGCGCTTCAAGCGCGGCAATCGCGTCGGCGCTGGTGGACGGCTGCAATAACGACAACAGATGGCTGCCGCTCTTCATGCGAGCGACTTCGTCTCCCGTGGGCTTCTGCACCTTGCACACCAAGTCTGCACCGCCGAACACCGAGTTGGCGTCAGCGAGCGTTGCACCGGCCGCCTCGTAGGCGGAATCGGGGAAACCGGCACGGAGTCCCGCGCCTCGCTCAATGGTGACGGTCACCCCGGCCTTGATCAGCCGGGCCACGCTCTCGGGAACGAGCGCTACCCGCGCTTCGCGGGGGGCGTGTTCGAAGGGAACTCCGATGTTCATGCGGGCGGGAGCAGGAGTGAAAGGGGGAGCGACAGGACTCGGCAAGCGGAAAGTACGGACCGCCGTAGCTTGTGGAAAGGCGCACGGGCGCGCCGAGTGCGATTACCGCTTGCCCATGACACTCGGAAGTCGCACACTTGGCTAGGCCGCAATTGGGTGCCCCCCTTCAACGTCCCGATGCCATGATCTCCCTGACCGTGAACGGTGCCCGCCGCAGTTTCGACGGCGACCCCACCATGCCCCTTCTTTGGTTCCTGCGCGACGAATTGGCGTTGACGGGCACCAAGTACGGCTGCGGTATTTCGCAGTGCGGTGCCTGCACCGTTCATGTTGACGGCCAACCGGCCCGGGCCTGCCAGCGACGCATGTCCACCCTGGAGGGGCGGACCATCACCACCATCGAGGGGCTGCACCCTACCGGGGAGCACCCGGCCCAGGTGGCGTGGCGCGAATTGGACGTCCCGCAATGTGGATTCTGCCAATCGGGGCAAATCATGGAAGCCGCCGCGCTGCTGCGCACCAAGCCCAAACCCACTGACGGGGACATCGACACGGCCATGACAGGGCATCTGTGTCGCTGCGGCACCTACCCACGCATTCGCGCGGCGGTCAAGAGTGCGGCGGAGAAACTGCCATGAGCGACATCAAGGGTCCTTCCGACGGCTCGGCGCCGCGTAACGCACCTGTCGATCCGGAACGGCGTCGATTTGTGCAGTTGCTGGGCATGGGCGGCATCGTGATTGCCGCGGGGCCGGCCGGTATTCGCCGTTTGGATGACGCCGAGCGATTGGCCGCGACGTGGGCCGAGCCCTGGTCGCCAGTAGCGTATGTCACACTGCATGACGATGGCATGGTCACGCTCATATGCCATCGGTCGGAGATGGGGCAGGGTATTCGCACCACCATGCCGATGATCATCGCCGATGAAATGGAAGCCGACTGGGCCAAGTGTCGGGTGGAGCAGGCCGACGGCAACGAAAAGAAGTACGGTTCGCAAAACACCGACGGCTCCAGCAGCATCAGCAACTTCCTGCCGAAATACCGCGAGGCCGGCGCCACCATGCGCGCCCTGCTGGAAGACGCGGCGGCTGCGCAGTGGGGCGTGAACGCCAGCACCGTGCGGGCCCGACAGCACATGGTGGTGCACGAAGCCAGCGGGCGCACGGTCACGTTTGCGTCGCTGGTGGCGTCGGCGCGCACACTGCCCATGCCGGCCAAGGATCGCGTGCGCGTGAAAAGCGCTGCCGAGCGGCGGTGGCAAGGCAAGAAGATGCCGTCCATCGACCTGGTGCCGATGACGACCGGGACGGCCAAGTATGGAGCGGATATCACGCTGCCGGGCATGAAGTACGCGGCAATCGCGCGTCCGCCGGTGTGGGGTGGCAAGGTGGTGTCGGTGGACGACAGCGCGGCGCTCAAGGTACCTGGCGTTGAGCGCGTGGTACGTATTCCCGAACCGCCAATCCCTGCCGGCTTCCAGCCTCTGGGTGGTGTGGCCGTGATCGCGAAGAACACATGGGCCGCCATGAAGGGTCGCGACGCATTGGTCATCACCTGGGACCACGGCCCGAACGCCACGTACGACTCGAAAGCGTACAAGCTGTCCTTGCAGAAATCGGTGCGATCGGCGGGCAAGCCCGGTCGCACGCTGGGCAACGTGGACAACGCGCTTGCGTCGGCCAGCCGGAAAGTTTCCGGCGAGTACTATATGCCGCACTTGTCGCACGCGCAGATGGAACCGGTGGTGGCCATTGCGCAGGTGACGAACGGTGCGGTGGAAGCGTGGGCGCCCACGCAATCGCCGCAGGACGCACGGGCGACGATCGCCGCGTTTCTCAAGGTGGATGTCGAGAAAGTCACCGTGCACGTGACACTGCTGGGTGGTGCGTTCGGTCGGAAGTCCAAACCCGATTTCATTTGTGAAGCCGCGTGGCTGGCCCGCGAAGTCAAGGCGCCGGTGCGCGTGCAGTGGACGCGCGAGGATGATCTGCGGAACAGCTACTATCACGCCGTGGCGGCGCATAGACTGGAAGCCGGATTGGATGCGAAGGGCAAGGTGATCGCATGGCGCCACCGTTCCGCGTACCCGTCCATCTCGGCCACCTTTGCGCCCAAGGTGGCAGGCCCGTCGATTGACGAACTCGCCAACGGCGCCTCCGACATTGCGTTTGCGATTCCCAACATGAGCGTTGAGGCGTGTCCGGCGGTCGCGCACGCCCGCATCGGATGGTATCGCTCGGTGAACGCCATTCATCACGGATTTGCCATTGGTTCGTTCGTGGACGAACTCGCGCACGCCGCCGGCAAGGACACCGTGCAGTTTCTGGTCGACCTGATTGGTGTCGATCGCCAGGTGGACTTGAACAAGGACGGTTTGATTGCACCCACCAACAACTACGGCGCGTCGTGGGCCGATCATCCGATGGACAGCGCACGAGCAAAGGGCGTGGTGAAGCTGGCCGCGGAAAAATCAGGATGGGGGACGCCGCTGCCCAAGGGCCGCGGCCGCGGCATCGCCATGAACATGAGCTTCCTGTCGTACGTGGCCATGGTGGTGGAGGTGGAGGTGTTGCCCGATGGCACGGTGATGGTGCCGCGAGCCACCGTGGCGGTGGACGCGGGCTTCGTGGCCAACCCCGATCGGGCGCGCGCGCAGATGGAAGGCGCACTGGTCATGGCCATGAGCAACGTGCTGTACAGCGAAATTTCCTTTGCCCAGGGACGCGTGGTGCAAAGCAACTATCGCGACTATGGCGTCACGCGCCTGAAAGCCGCTCCGCACGTGGTGGATGTGCACCTGGTGGAAAGCGAAGGACTGCCAGGTGGTATTGGCGAGCCTGGTGTGCCGCCGGCCTGCGCAGCCATTGTCAATGCCATTTTCGCGGCGACGGGTCGACGCGTGCGCGAGTTGCCGGTGGCTAAGCAGTTGGCAGGATGGACGGGTGGAGCGGCGGACGCTCCCCGCGACCACGATGGATTCTCGAGCGACGACTCATGACCAACAGCACGCACATGGCGTTCAAGGTGGGACTGGCGATGGTGGCCTTGTCGCTGTACGCGTCCAGCGCCCACGCACAAAACGAGGCAGCGTTACGGGCCGCATTCGAAGGCAAGACGCTCACCGTGAAGGTGGACATGCCCGCCACCAGCAAGGGGATCGATCTTTTCCCGGAAGAGTCGATGCCAGTCAACTGGCGTGAGATGGCCGACCGCATGAAGGACAACGGCACGGCACTCAAAATGGGACAGTCCATCATGATCACCAAAGTGGTAGTCAAGAAGGACTCACACATCGAGCTGCAACTGGGCGGCGGCGGGTATGGCACCCTCGGCGACTACATGACGAACAGCTCGTCGGTGTCGGCCAACACGGAAAGCGAGAGCAAGCTCGAACGACAGCTCCGGGACTCGGTCAAGTCCGCGGCCACGCCGGCAAAGAAGAAGCAGTTCGAGAAGGAATTATCCAACGCGCGCACCGCGCGTGAGCGCGAAAATTCGAAGGCCAAGGCAGAGGCGGCACAGGCCAACGAGGCCCGCGAAGCCAATCTGCGCATCAAGCGGGCGGAAAGCGGAAGTCGATTCAATATTCGCTACAAGCACGGCATTCCCGCCGATGCACTCACGCCGGCCGGCGTGATGCAGGCGTTGTCGCAGTACGCGGAATTTTCCGGTGGATCTCGATCCGGCGCGAGCATACCAGCCGCGAACGCCAATGCGCTCGCTGCGCTCAAGAAGGGCCTGTCCATTACCGAGGTGGAAGCCTTGCTGGGGCCGGCCAATACCGCGAGTGAGGTAAAGGAAGGTTCAATCTCGGTGATGAAGCGCAGCTACGTGTACGACGGGAAGAAGGTCCTGGCGTCGTTCGTGAGCGGCGTGCTGGTCGACTACGCCATCACACCACAGTAGAGGTCATCATGCCGCAGCACGTCAGTACCTGTTCGCTGTGCGAGGCGATGTGCGGCATTGTCATCGAGACCGAGGGTGATCGTGTGATCGGGATTCGCGGCGATCCTGACGATACGTTCTCGCGCGGGCACATCTGCCCGAAGGCCGTGGCGCTGGGCGATGTGCACGCCGACCCCGATCGCCTGCGGCGACCCATGGTGCGCTATGGCACCCACTGGGGCGAAGTGAGTTGGGAGCATGCCTTCGATCTGGTCACGAAGCGGCTCACGGAAATTCAGGCCACCCACGGCGCGAACGCCGTGGCGGTGTACGCCGGCAATCCCACCATTCACTCGCTGGGCGCGTCGATGTTCTTCCCCGACTTCGTACGCGCCCTCGGTACGAAGAATCGATTCTCGGCGACCTCGGTGGACCAGCTGCCCCATCACCTGGCCGCCGTCACGATGTTCGGGCATCCACTGCTCATCCCCATTCCGGACATTGATCATACCGATCACCTGCTGATTTTCGGCGCCAATCCGGCGGTGTCCAATGGCAGCCTGATGACGGCGCCCGATGTGGTGAAGCGCCTCAAGGCCATCCGCGCGCGCGGGGGGCGCGTGGTGTTAGTCGATCCGCGGCGTACGGAAACGGCCGCGTTGGCCACCGAACATCACTTCGTGCGCCCTGGCGCCGATGCGTTGGTGCTGCTGGCGTTGTTGCACGTGGTGTTTGCCGAGCGGCTGGAGCGACTGGGGCGCGTGGGCGATTTCACAGACGGACTGGACGCTGTTCGGGCGCTGGTGGCGACATGGACACCGGAGCGCGTCGCACCGCTGGCTGGCTTGTCAGCGAGCGCGATGCGCACCATGGCGCGCGATTTCTGCGCCGCACCGCGCGCGGTGGCGTACGGGCGGGTAGGTGTGTCGATGCAGGAGTTCGGCGCGCTGTCGTGCTGGCTCATTTCGGTGCTGAATGTGGTGACGGGTCGACTGGATGCCGAAGGCGGCTCGATGTTCACCAGGCCGGCCGTCGATTTAGTGGCGGGCGCTGGCCTGTACAGTGGCGGGCGATTCGGTCGCTGGCATTCGCGGGTGCGAGGATTGCCCGAATTCGGTGGCGAACTGCCTGTGGCGGCATTGGCGGAGGAGATCGAAACGCCAGGTGAAGGTCAAGTGCGCGCGCTGGTGACGCATGCGGGCAATCCAGTGCTGTCCACGCCGAACGGCATTCGTCTGGACCGCGCGTTGGACGGGCTGGAGTTCATGGTGTCGTTCGACTTTTACGTGAACGAAACCACTCGGCACGCCGATGTGATCCTGCCGCCGGCGTTCGCGCTGGAGCGCGATCACTACGACACCGTGTTCCATGTGCTGGCCATCCGCAACACGGCCAAGTTCTCGAACGCCGTGTTTGCGCCCGCGGACGGCGCAAAGCAGGATTGGGAAATCTTGTCGGAGATGACATCGCGGCTGCGACGCGGTACGCCGGCCGAGGTGGAAAAGGCGCGGGACGGCGATGCGAAGCGTGCCGTGCTGGGTCCTCGTGGGATGTTGAACATCGGATTGCGCGCCGGGCCGTACGGGGCGGCGAGCGGCGATGTGAATGGCGGACTGTCGCTCGCGGCACTGGAAGCGTCGCCACATGGCGTCGATCTTGGGGCGCTCGCGCCGTGCCTGCCCGATCGCCTGCGCACCGAGGCCAAGCGCATTGCGTTGGCACCGGAAACGATTGTGGCGGATGTGGCACGACTGGAGCGGGTGTGGGTCGCCGACAGCTCGGCGCCTGTCGGCGCGCTGTCGTTGATTGGTCGTCGCGATTTGCGCTCGAATAATTCGTGGATGCACAACAGCGAACGACTGGCGCGTGGCAAACGACGTTGCACGCTGCTCATGCACTCTCTCGACGCGGCCGGGCGTGGCCTGACCGATGGCACCATGGTGTTGGTGGCGTCGCGGGTAGGCGATGTCGCGGTGGAGCTCGAAACGACCGAGGACATCATGCCAGGAGTCGTGTGTCTGCCGCACGGATGGGGACACGGTCGCCCGGGCGTCCAGATGCGCGTGGCCCAGTCGCACGCCGGAGTGAGCATCAACGATCTCACCGACGATCAGCGCGTGGACGTGCTGTCGGGAAATGCGGCGTTCAGCGGCACGCTGGTGACGGTTGTCGCGGCGGCACCGGCGGCCTGAGGGTGGCGGTTCAGATGGCTGGTGGACCGGAAGGTGTTGCCTACGTCACCTGACGTATGGTCGTGCAAGGGTGGCGCGCCGAGTATGTCGGCATCCTCCACGGAGATCACGATGCAGAAGCGCCTGCTGCTGGTTGTATGTGCCGTACTTGCGCCACAGATGTTCTTTGCCCAGACGGTACCGCCGCCGTCGGCTCGGGAAAGGCAACGGCCGGACAGTGCCACCGTGTCCGTTCGCCTCGTGGACGGCTCGGTGGTGTACGGGGTTCTGGCGCACCGCGATGCGGACTCTGTGGTGGTGATCGGATCCGCCGGTCGGATGGCCTTCGCCATGTCACGCGTTCGCGACGTGAGGCCGGCCGGCGTTGCGCACCGGCGACTGGACGGAAGCAGCGAGTACTGGTATCCCAACGCCAACACCACCCGGCTGTTCTTCGCCCCCACCGGCCGGACATTGGCGCGTGGCGAAGGGTATTTCGCCGATCATTATGTGGTGCTGGGCAGCCTCGCCGTTGGCGTGACGGATCGTGTCACCATAGGAGGGGGCAGCTTTCTGGTCCCAAACTCGGGGTTCTGGTTCGTCACGCCCAAGGTCGGCATTGTGCGAAGCGCGAACGTCAACGTGGCCGCCGGCGTGCTCCTGGGTGGTGTGGACGATGAAACCGGCGGCATTGGCTTTGTGTCGTCCACCTTTGGCGGCGAGGACCAGAACGTCACGATCGCCATTGGCAACGCGTTCGCCGGCGACAAGCTCGCGAACTCACAGGTGTACATGCTGGGTGGTGAGACGCGGGTATCGCGGAGACTCACGCTGGTGACGGAGAACTACCTCATGCCCGGTCTCGCCTTACCGCTGATCTCGTACGGCGTTCGGATTCTGGGCGAAAAGCTGTCGGTCGACCTGGCGTTCATCAATTACACGGGAGGGCCGGTGTTCCCCGGAATCCCGTACCTCGACTTCGTGGTGCGATTCTGAGCCGGAGCGGTAGACCGCCGGTGCGGTGAACGGTGCGCCGCGAGCCTTACCGTCTGAACACCAGCCCCGCGCCGGCGAAACCATCGCGGGCCCGCGCCGACGGCCCGATGCCGGCACGGATGTCAAACTGCACATCGGGGTTAATGAGCAACGTCATGCCGCCATTGACGAACTTCCGTACCACGTGTGAGCCGTCGCGCGTGGCGATGCCGAACGCCTCGGCATAGACCCCAACGCGTTCGCTTACGGAGTAGCCGAAAGAGGCGCTTCCCGCCAATTCGCTGAACCGGTGGGAGCCATCGAACGGACGCGCAATGTTGAAGTTGCCGGCCAGTCCGAGCCTCTCAGTGAGTGACCATGCACCAATGAACTTCACTTCGGGCGCCATCGCCGGCGCGATACGACGGGGAACCGGTGGGCACCGTGGAATGCAGGATGACCGAAAACGCCGGCTTCCAGGAGGGCACGTCGGCGCCACTGGTGAGCTTGAGCTTCACGCCCACCGACCCATCTTCGCGACCCGCTGAGCGTGTCCCCGCACGGTCGGGGTGCGGACGCAGATGGCGGTGCGGGCCGGGCCCCGCGGCGTCGTGCCCAGTTCAACTTGCACGTGGCGCGGTTCAATGGTGACCGGGGATTCCGTGAAATCCGGGCGATCGGAAATGAGTGGTTCGCGCGTACCCATGGTGGCGCAGGCGGATAACGACCAGACACAGCCGCACAGCGCGAAAAAGTGCAGCGGGGATGATGGCACGACGGGATTCCGGAGCGCGGGGGGCTGGTGCAAGACTGGTAAATCATAGTAGGCCGATCAAGAATGCGCTGGATCGAACCGCACCCGAGTGCTACAGTAGTGCAGCGGGACACTCCCTCCAACTGGCGGTGATTAGTCGATGAGACGCTTGTGGTGCATCCTGGTAGCGGTTTGGGTAGTGATGCCCGCGCGGCCAGTACTGTCCCAGAACCCACCGCCTCGCGCGCCCGGCGCACCGCCGGCCATTGCCCGCGCGCTGTTTGACAGCAGCACGACCACCATCCCGTATTTCCCGCTCGGAGAATCACCGCTCGCGCTGCGAGGCCTCTCGCGCCCGGGCGCGTTTGTTTCCGCCGTGGGGCGGCGCGCGATCGCCATGGGCACCGAGGATGGCACACTGGAACTCTGGTCGTGGCCGGTCAAATGGCTGCACGATTTCGAGCTGTCGTTCCGCGTGCCCAAGTACACGGAACCGATTGCCGGTCACACCATTGCCCAGTCGGTGACCGAACGTCCTGAAGGCATCACCATCGAGTATGCGTACGAACAGTTCACGGTGCGGCAGCACATCTTCGTGCCGCTCGACAAGCCAGCCATCGTGATGCTGCTGGAAGTCGACGCCATTCGCCCGCTGGACATCCTCGTGCGTTTCGCGCCGGACATTCACTTCGCGTGGCCCGCGTCGCTTGGCGGACAGTACCTCATCTGGGAACAGAACGCGCGCGCCTTTCTCTTCTCGGAAGCGAAACGCTCGGTGAACGCATTCCTCGGGTCACCCGCCGTGACCGAGGCCTCGGATGTACCGGCGCATATGATGGCTGCGGCGCCACCGCAACTGGTGCTGGGGGTGGGAAGCGGCACCGAGCGATATACGGCGCCGCGATTGGGCGAGCCGCCGGGGCGCAACATCAATGCGCATGTCGCCTACATCCCCATCGTGCTGGCCGGCGGGGTGATGTCCCGTGATTCAGCACTGGCCATGTACCGGGAACTCATTGCACCTGGCGCCGCCGAGCGCGAATGGACGCGTCGCGTGGCGCATGCCGATTCGTTGCGCTCCACGATGTTCGCGCTGCACTCGCCCAGTCCGCTGCTGGACCGCGCGGTGGAATACGCCAAGGTCAATCTCGACGAGTCGTTCGTGTGCAATCCCGACCTGGGGTGCGGACTGGTGGCGGGCTATGGTCTGTCGGGTGCTGCCAGCGATCGCCCCGGATTCGGCTGGTTCTTTGGCGGCGACGCGGCCATCAACTCCTTCGCCATGAGCGGGGCGGGGCAATCTGCCTTGGTGCGTGACGGCGCGTTGCGGTTCTTCGCCAAGTATCAGCGGGCCGACGGCAAGATCACGCACGAGATCTCGCAGGGCGCCGGCCATGTGGACTGGTTCAGCTATCCGTACCCGTACTATCACGGCGATACGAGTCCCTTCTGGATTCTGGCGTTTGGTGAATACTGGCTGCAAACAGACGACTCGGCGCTCTTGCGCGAATTGTGGTCAAACCTCAAGAAGGCGTATGAGTGGTCGCGGTCCACCGACAAGAACGGCGACGGGCTCATGGAGAATCCGTCGGCGGGCGCTGGCGCGTTGGAAGTGGGCGACCTGCAGATTGGCATTCTCTCGGACGTGTACATGAGCGGCGTGTGGGTGGCGGCGCTCGACCGTTTCGCCCGCATGGCCGACAGGGTAGGCGATCCCGCGCTGGCGGTACAAGCGCGTCAGATTCGCGCCACGGCACTGGCGACGATGGAGTCGAAACTGTGGATGCCGACGCTTGGACAGTATGCGTTTGCGCTGCTGCAGGATGGTACGGTGAATCCCAACCTGACCGCGTGGGCGGCCACCGCCATGGCGTTCGGTGTGCTCGACCAGTCGCATGGCGCCCAGATGGCGGCCAAACTCGCGTCGTCGAAAATCATGACCGACTGGGGCGCGCGGCCGCTGAGTGCGACGAGCCCGTTGTTTGACCCGCTCCACTACAACAATGGCGCGGTGTGGCCGTTCGTCACAGGGTTCGTGTCGCTGGCGCAGTATGCCTACCACAATGCAGCGGCTGGCCTGTTCGCGTTGGAAGCCATCGCGCGTACCGGGTTTGATCATGCGATGGGGCGCAACCCGGAAGTCATGTCGGGGCGACTGTATAAGCCGCTTGATACGGCGGTTCCGCAGCAGTTCTTTGCCACATCGATGGTGCTCACGCCGCTCATTCGCGGTATGCTGGGCATTTCGGTGGATGCGCCGAGAGGCCACATCACGATTGCGCCGCACCTTCCGCCCGGATGGGATTCGGTAGCGGTGGACAACGTCCCCGTGGGCCCGGAACGCATCTCGTTCGTCGTGCGACGCAGCGCGGGCAGGATGACGCTCGCGGTGCGTCGGCGGGGTGGAGAGGACCGTGTGGCACTGGACGTGGCCTTTGCGCCCGCGTTGCCGCTGGGCGCGCAGGTGTCCGGCTCGGCCGAGACGCAGCGAACACCCGGCGACGTGCACGCGTCTGTGCACGGTTGGGTGGTCACCTCGAAGGAGTTCGCGGTGACCTACGCGGGCGGGTGGAGTATCGAGCCGCCTTCCATGCCGCCTGCCGTTGGCGCGCGATCGTCGGCGCCGCGTGTGCTCAGTGAGCGGCTTGATGGCGAACGATATGTGGTGGCACTGGAAGGTTTGGCCGGCAAATCCTATACGTTTCGCGTGAATCGACCCCTATCCAGCGGCGCGGCCCGCGACACGATGGTCACCTTTCCCGCGAACGGCGCCAACGCCGATGGGTACACCACTACCACGGTCACGTTTACGTCAGGGTCCCGATGAACGACTGCATCCGTCGATACGTGTCGCGCGGCGTTGTCGCCGCCCTGCTCCTCCTTAGCCCAATTGCCTGCGTGTCTGGAGACAAGTCGAAGTCCGCCAGCGTGCCGAATGCCACCGTGGTTCGCTCGCCGTTCGGCGTGCTGCCGTCCGGTGACTCGGTGCACCTGTTCACGCTCACTAACGCCAGCGGCGTCGAGCTGCGCGTGATCGACTACGGTGGCCTGGTCGTGTCGCTCAAAACGCCCGACCGCCGCGGTGCACTGGGCGACATCGTGCTGGGCTATGACGATCTTGACGGCTACGTGAAGGCGACGCCGTACTTCGGTGCGCTGGTGGGTCGCTACGCCAACCGCATTGCCAAGGGCAAGTTCACGCTGGACGGCCACACGAATTCTTTGGCCGTAAACAACGGTGTGAACGCGTTGCACGGTGGCCTGAAGGGGTTTGACAAGGTGGTGTGGCACGCTGACCCTCGGCAGGATTCAACGGGCGTGGGTGTGGTGCTGACGTACACCGCAAAGGACGGCGAGGAAGGATACCCGGGCACGGTTTCGGCGCAGGTGACGTACACGCTCACTGACCAGAACGAATTCGCCATCGACTACCTGGCCACCAGCGACAAGGCCACGCCCATCAACCTCACGCAACACAGCTATTTCAATCTTGCCGGTGATGGTGCGGGCGATGTGCTGGGTCATGTGGTGTCGATCGATGCCGACACCTTCACGCCGGTGGACTCGACGCTCATCCCGACGGGCGTATTGCAGCCGGTGAAGGGCACGCCGTTTGACCTGCGAACACCGGTGACGATAGGCGCGCATATCAACGATGCAAATACGCAATTGACCATCGCCGGTGGCTACGACCACAATTTCGTGGTGAACCGCGCCGGTGCCGGACTGACGCACGCGGCCCGCGTGGTGGAGCCCATCAGCGGTCGCACACTGGATGTTGCGACCACCGAGCCCGGCATCCAGTTCTACACCGGCAATTTTCTCGACGGGAGCAACATCGGGAAAGGCGGCCACGTGTATGCGCGGCGGAACGGATTCTGTCTGGAGACGCAGCACTTCCCCGATTCACCGAATCGACCGGCGTTTCCGTCAACAATTCTTCGGCCGGGTGGCGAGTATCGGTCGCGCACGGTGTATACGTTTGGGGTGGCGCGGTCCCAGTAACTGGTCAACGCACGCCCGAGAGCTGAACCGCGAAGGTCGCAGAGGACGCGAAGGAGACGCTGAAAATCTCTCGGCGCACTTTGCGACCTTCGCGGTTCAGAATTGTTACCGATCTACCGTCCTAGCGGCCAGGTGGCACCACTCCCGATCCGTACTCCGTTTCCACGTTCTCGAAATACAATCCGCGAAACTGCCCCGGCTTGAGCGTTGGCAGTGTCAACTCGAAGCGGTACGCGCGGTCGGGCTCAAGCAGCGACACATCGGCGTAGAACCCCACAAACGTGCTGCGCACCACGCGTACCGCCGTGTACGCTTTGCGGAACTCCACCGGCTTGCCGTCTATCAGCAGTCGCGCCTCCCACGTGTCGTTGGCGTCGCTGAACGGTGCGAACAACAGGAGTCGCTCCGGCGCCAGCCAGGTGGTGCGGTAGTCGTCCGACGTCCACGGGATCGGCCAGGCGGCCTGCCGGGCGCGCAACTGGTCGAAGACGCGTTTGGGAATCGTGAATGTCCCGCTCACGCGCCCACCGGTGTTTGTCGAATCAAAAGAGACCACGGGTTGCATCTGCCGAAACTCAGTGCCATAAAACCTGCTATTGACCCCCACCACGTTGCCAGGTCGACTGGCGAATGCCAGCGTCAATGCCGTTCACCGTCACACCAGTCACGACAGATCGCGGTGGCAGCTTCACTGACATTCGAGCAATCGTGCCGATTTCACCGGACGCATTGCTGATAGCCACCACGCCGTTGGTGAATGTGGCTGAACCAGTTGCCCCGAAGACCATAGGCTCCTGAACGGCAGCGGGCGCTGGCATCACCGCAAGCACCAGCGCGGAGCCGCCGTCAAGCGTCACGCTGGCGGTGTCGCCGCGATTCCAGAAGCCCTCCCCGGGTTTGCCCACGCGCCGACCTTCCAGCGGATACACTTCTCGCAACACATAGCGTGCGCCGGTCGTCAGCCCGATCGACGCGTCGAGCGCAACATCGGCAGAGAGGCGACGCGCATCCGGGTTGAAGAGGAAGATGAACCCGCGATCGCCAACGATGGCCGACGTTCCATCAATCTTTCCCAACGACGGCTGTCCGAGAATGGTCCGCGTGTGCCGCAGCAATTCCTTGTTGGTGGCGGTCCACTGCAGCCAACCGCGCAACCACGCGCGGTCCTTTTCGCTGAAGGCGGCATACTCCGCCGAATCCCGGGCGGGCAGCATGTTGAGCACGTTGTTCCATCCGGCCACGGCAATGGACGACAGCACCGAGTAGCGCCAACCCAGATAGTCCCAGTCGCGCGCACGATACGACGTGAGCACGATGCCGCGATCGCTCGTCTTCTGCGACGGCATGTCATCGCGGTCGTCCGAGCGCGACGTCTGGTGCGTGATGAACCCCGGCACGAGTTCGCTGGGCGTGAACTCGTAGTTGCGGTAGCGGTACGCCGTGTAGCGCTCGCGGTTGGCCGACACGCGATCGAAATGCAGGTCGGGATACGGCGTGAAGCTCTCCGGCTGCTCGTCGTTGAACGTGGGGTGCGGATAGCTGCCCGCCAGCCAGCTCCACGGCCCGTACTGGTGATAGGCCTGCCGTCCGTCAATCACGATATCCGGAATGCGACGCCGCAGCTCCTCCATCACCCGGCGCCAGCCGTACCACTGCGCGTAGCGGCTGGAACCCTCGTAGGTAAGGAATGTGTGATCGAATGCATAACCACCGATCCCGGTGCGATCATGAAACGCCACCAGTTCCTCAATCAGCCAGTCCTGCAGCGCGCGACTGCCAAGGCTGGCCGCTTGTTTCGCGGAATTGTTGCGCGCCGGCACCAGCCACTCGGGGTTCTGCGCAAACGGCAGCACCGGATACACGTAGGCCAGCAGCTTGAGCTGCTTGCTGCGTCCATAGTCCACCATCTCCTGCACACTGGGCGGTATGGCACTTGTGCGCGGGTTCCATTCGTTGCGACGGATCTTCTGACCGAGACCCAGCCACAGCACATGCTCCCAACTCCAGTCGTCCACGCTTTCTTCCCGACGCGACAACACCGAATTGGACGGCGCGTACAGCACATACTGCGCGCCCGAAGCCGCGGCCTGATCAAACACCCGGCGATATTCGGCGCGCCCCGCCGGGGTCCCGGCGTCAATCTGGTAATCGTTCACGCACCAGCCGACGAACACGTTCAGGGGGTCTCTGGGTTCGTACAGCAACAATGAGCGCACCATGCCGGTGAACCCCGCGATTTCCGCCTCATCAAGACCCTGTGCCGCGTCGCCCGACGAGCGCCACTCGGGAATCATGTGGGCCGGGAGCCGCTTCCCGGAAAGTCGCACTGGCGCCATCAGACCTCGATCTGATGTGAACGTTCCGTAGGCCGCCCTCCACTCCATATCGGGCGCGTAGCGCAGGGACGCCACGCGTCCGTCCAGCGTGAATGTCAGGAACGGATTCTGGGCAATGAGCAGCAGCGAGTGGTTGTCGGAAAAACGGAGCGCGGCCCCGTAGTCCAGCGTACCGAGGCTTGGACGGACGCTGGTTGGCTTGAAGATATCGCGGGGCGCGTCGGCAAGCGTTTCGCGAAACACCGTGATGTCGTCCACGCGGAACGACTTGGCGACCAGCGAGACGACGCCGATCTGCTTGCTGACAAAACTCCAACCGGGCTTCAGCTCATAGGTGACATCGAACGCATAGGTGTCAGCGCTGAAGTGATAGATGACCGTCGTGCCACTTGTGCGCTTGCTAGGCACGGGGAGCGCTGCGCTCAGGAAGACCTGACTGCCCAGCGTGATTGCGAACTCGTCGGCCCGGAATCGGTGCGTTCGACTGGTCGTCAGATCGCGAAGCGCGGTAAGGCCGCGCGGTCCGAACTCAGCGCGCAGGTGGCTGTTCGTCAGCGTCTGAGCGTCGGCCACGCCGGACCCGACGAGCAACGCGAAGGTGAGCAAGGCGAGCCGGGAAATGATCATCATGGAAACTACGGCGCCCTTCCGGACCTGCCTAGCCACTGATATCTCTGGTGCGCAGGGCACGCCAATGTCTGACCGCCGTTCCAACGCGTTCCTCGGAGAGCCGCCGTCGTGAAAGCGCATTCGCTTCTGGTCTTCCTGCTGCTGGCGAACTCGGAAAGCGCGCGCGCGCAGTCGGTATCGCCGCCCGTGACGGTTCTGGTGGAGAAGAACCTCGCGGCCACCATGCGCGATGGTGTGGTCCTTCGCGCCGATGTCTACCGCCCGGATACGCCCGGACGGCACTCGGCCTTGCTCCAGCGCACACCGTACTCCAAGAATCCGACACAGGAGAATCCCGCCTACCGCCGTCTGGCAGAAGCGGGCTTCGTGGTGGTCGTGCAGGACACGCGCGGCCGGTACATGTCCGATGGCGTAGCCGTTCCGCACGACGAAGGCGCGGACGGGTACGACACGGTTGAGTGGGTGGCCGCACTACCCTACGTGAACGGGCGTGTTGGCATGTTCGGTGGCAGCTATAGTGCCACCACACAATTGCTGGCGGCACCGCTGCGTCCACCGCATCTGGCGGCACTGTTTCCCTCGGCGTCGTATGCCAGCCGGTATGACATGGTGTTCCAGGGCGGGGCATTCTATCTGGCCGATGGGCTGGGATGGAATCTCGGGCAGGCGGTGGACGCGCGTCGGCGCGCACTGCAGCCCACGGTGAGTCGCGACGGTGAGATTGGACTTACGTCGGATCAGCGCCGTGAATTCCAGGATGACTGGATCTGGCGCTTGCCGATGAACGCCATGTCGGTGCTCGATGTGCGACGCTATTCGCCGGGCTATTTCGACATGCTCGCCCATCCATCGTTCGATGCCTTCTGGTCCACCTTCGATGTGGCCGCGCGGCACTCGAAGTTCGAGGTGCCGGCGTACCACCTCACCGGGTGGTATGACGCGTTGCTCAATGGCACATTGCACAACTTCAGCGGCCTGCGGGCCAATGCGGCCACTCCGCGCGCGCGCCGGAATCAACGCCTCATCGTCGGACCGTGGACGCACGCCCGTCCCAACGCGGGCACGAATGCGATTGGCGACGTGTCGTTCGGGCCCGATGCGGGATTTGATTCGCAAGGGCTGATGATTCGTTGGTTCCGGCATTGGCTGAATGACAGCAGTGGCGTGGATTTCCCTGGGGCGCCGGTACGCCTCTTCGTGATGGGCGAGAATCGGTGGCGCGATGAGCAGGAGTGGCCGTTGGCGCGCGCGCGAGAGACGTCGTTTCATCTGGCCAGTGGCGGCACGGCCAATGCGCTGGACGGCAACGGGCGCCTGTCGGGTGGCCGTCCACTCGCCAGCGCGAAGGCCGATTCGTTCACCTACAACCCCGCCGCGCCGGTGCCCAGCGGCAGTTCAGGCGCCTACTCGCGCGCACCGCTCGACCAGCGCGCCACGGAGCAACGACGCGATGTGCTGGTTTACACTAGCGAGGTCATGGAGGCACCTCTCGAGGTGACTGGACCCGTCCGCCTGGTGCTCTGGGCATCGTCGTCGCGGCGTGACACCGATTTCACGGCAAAGCTTGTTGATGTCTTCCCGGACGGAACGGCTCGCGCCCTCACCGATGGCATCATTCGTGCGCGCTACCGCGCGAGTCGTACGACGCCGACGTTGCTCACGCCGGGGCGCGCCGAGGAGTTTGTGGTCGAAGCCGGTGCGACCAGCAACGTGTTCCTGCCGGGACATCGCATCCGGCTTGAAGTCTCCAGCAGCAATTTCCCGCGTTTCGATCGCAATCCGAATACGGGGGGTACGTTCGCCGCGGATACCACGCTACTGCCGGCGCAGCAGACCGTATTGCACGATGCGGCGCATCCCTCGCGACTTGTCCTCCCTGTAGTCCCGCGCGCCGTGGATCGGGCACCTCTCGGGTATACGCGCACGTCGGGTACGACCGAACGCGCGTTGGAGCAGCGATTTCGCGCCGCCGTATCCGCCGATTCGATTTCGGCACTGCACCGCCCACTCTCGCAACGACCGCATCCTGCCGGGTCGCCCGGCGGCGTCGAGGTGGCCGCGTATCTGGTGAAGACGTTGACGTCGTTCGGTCTGGAGGTGGAGACGCGCGACTACATGGCCTGGCTGTCGCAACCGCGATCGGAACAGTTGACGATGACGGCTCCGACCCGTCGCGAACTGTCGCTGCGCGAACCGCCGATTGCCGAAGATCCGACGTCGAATCATCCCGAACTGCGCGAAGCCTACATCGCGTATTCAGCCTCCGGTGCGGCGGCCGGCCAGGTGGTGTACGTGAACTACGGGCTCCCGGCCGACTACGCCGCGCTCGCGCAACTGGGTGTGTCGGCGCGCGGCCACATTGTGCTGGCGCGCTACGGCAAGAGTCATCGCGCCGTCAAGGTGCACGAAGCCCAACAGGCTGGTGCGACCGCGCTGATTCTCTACAGCGATCCGGCTGACGACGGCGTGACGCGAGGCCCGGCATTTCCCGACGGGTACTGGCGCGGCGAACAGATGCCGCAGCGTGGCAATGCGAAGCTCAGTTGGTTCTTCCACGGCGATCCGCTCACGCCAGGGACAGCCGCCGTCGCCAATGCACTGCGACTCGAACCGGCCACCGCACCAACGCTGCCAAAAATTCCGGTCGTGGTGATCGGCTGGGGCGAAGCGCGGCATCTTTTGGCGGCGCTTGGCGGAACACCGGCGCCCGCGGCATTTCGCGGTGGCGTACCCGTCGAGTACCGGGTCGGCCCCGGCCCAGCAACGGTATCACTCAACGTCACGCACGACGACGGCCTGCGCCCCATTCGCAATGTAGTGGCGACCGTCCGAGGCTCCCGTCAGCCGAACCGTGTGGTGATGCTGGGTACGCACCATGACGCGTGGACTTTTGGCGGCGTCGATCCCGGAACGGGCACCGCCTCGCTGCTCGAGGTGGCACGCGTGCTGGGCACCTTGGCGAAGTCCGGATGGCGTCCAGCGCGCAGTATCTCGTTGGCGTTCTGGGATGCCGAGGAGTTCGGCCTCATTGGGTCCACCGAGTATGCGGAGGAGTTGCGCCGGCGGTTGAAGGAACAGCTCATCATGTATGTCAACACCGACATGTACATGAAAGGTCGCCTGGATCCCGGAGGCGTTCCATCGCTACGGGACTTCGTGATCGATGTCGCCGGCGATGTGCCAGCGAATGGCAACAGCGTGCTCGCCTCCTGGCGCCAATCGGCATGGGAACGTACCGCGCCTGAGCTGCGCACAGGTTCGGTGGCCGATTTCATTCCGGAGCTGAAAAATCTCGGGAGCGGTGCCGACTTCGTACCCTTTCAAGACCATCTCGGCATTCCCTCACTCTCGATGGAGTTCATTGGCGCCAACGGCTATGGTTTCGGCACCTACCATTCCAACTATGACTCACGCGCCTACGTGGAACGCATTGCCGATCCGGGCTTTGCGCAGGGCGTGACCATGGTGAGCATGCTGGGCACGCTGGCGCTTCGCATGGCCAACGCCGATGTGGTGCCGTTTCGGTTCACCCCGTATGCGCAGTCGCTGGTGAACGCATTGGGATCAACCACGCTGGGGCCGCGTGCGCGCATCGCGCTGACGGAGGCCACCCTGCTTGACGACGCCATCACGAAGGCGTTGATGCGCGGAACGCTGACGGCCGCTCGCGCAGGGCCAGTGAATGATCGACTGGCCCGGCTCGAACAACAGCTCACGGATGATGCCGGGTCGGCCGACACCAAATGGTATCGTCATGTCTTCTACGGGTGGAACATCTACTCGCTGTATGACGGCCAACCGTTTCCCGGCCTGGCCGAGGCGGAGCGCCTGCGCGACGACGCGCGCGTTGCGCATGAAAGGGCGCGCATTGCTGGCGCGCTTGAGCGCATGATTGTTGAACTCCGTGCCGCGCGAGGGCTGGCGCAAGCGCGGTAGGGGTGAGCGGTCCTTCAAAGCTTTTGAATGGAGGAATTTCGAGCGGAACTGGCCGACGCGGCCCCGCGACGCCAGTACAGATAGAACGGAATACCCGTTGCCACGATGCCGACGCCGATCAGCACCTGCGGGCCGCGCGTGGTGAGCAAGGTGGTCAGGTACCACAGCAGAATTGCCAGATACAATGCCGGCGTAAACGGATAGCCGAATACTCTGTAGGGACGCGGCAAGTCGGGCGCCGATCGACGTAACAAGAACAGGCCGATCACCGTGAGGGCCATGAACGCCTGATTGACGAATGCCGCCCAGCCCAGGATCTGTGTATACGAGCCTGCCAGCGCGAGCATAGACGCCCACACCCCCACCAGCACGATGGCGCCGGTGGGGACATGGCGTCCTTCGTGCACGCGGGCGATGGCGCGGAAGAAGAAGCCGTCACTGGCCAGCGCGTACGTGATGCGCGGGTAGTTGAGCAGTTGCGCGTTCAAGGTGCCCAGGGCCGATAACAACACCACCAGTGCCGTGGCGTCGGCCGCGCGCGGCCCGACGGCCCGAGCCATCGCGTCAGCCGCTACACGCGGTGACGTGCGCAATTCGTCAAATGGCAGCACGTAGATGAACGCGAGATTCAGCAGGAAGTAGGTGGCCAACACCACGGCCATGGCGATCATGATGGCCCGCGACAAGGTTTTGCCGGGATCGCGTACTTCGCCCGCCACGTGCGTCACGAAATAGAAACCCGAATAGGCGAATATCGACAGGATCATGGCGTCCGCAACGGAACCGCCGATTTCCGACACGCCGCGCCCTTCGGGAAGAAAGGGGACAAAGCGAGTCGCATCGCCCGCTGGCGACAGCAGGCACGCGGCGACGATTGCCGCCATCATCAACACCTTGACCATCGTGAGCACATTCTGAACGCGTCCGCTGGTGCGCAGTCCCATCACGTTCACGGTCGTCAGCACGGTGATGATCGCCACTGCCGCCAATCGCTGGGCGAACGAGTTCGCCGGAATCGCCCCGCCGAAAAAGTGCCCGGCATACAACGATGCCATTGAGGCGACCACGGCGATGTTGCCGGTGCCTTGCGCGAACAGCATCATCCAGGCGAACAAGAACGCGATGGGGGTGGCAGGATAGGCGCGCTTGAGGAAGACGTAGGTCCCTCCGGTCTCCGGCATGGCCGAGGCGAGCTCAGCGAAGGCCAGCGCACCACAGAGCGCCATCAGCCCCGTGAAGACCCAGGTGAACAACGCCAGGCCCGGGGCGCCCACTTCGCGGGCGACGCCGGCCGGCACAAGGAAGATGCTGACACCAATGGTGCCACCGACGATGAGCGACGTGGCTTCCAGCAGCCCGAGGCCTCGTTGCAGCGTGGGTGGCGAAAGCGGGATCGTCATGTTCGCCGATTCTATGCGCCCTCCGCATGGACCGCAATGCGAACGGACATTCGCGCGTGCGCATCGGCGCAGGCGCATCGTATATTCCCTGCATGTCATCGACTCGCCCTGAACGCGAGACGGTCCTGCACAGTTGGACCGTCCAATCCGCCTGGGACGCCCCCACGGTGGTGGGTGGCGAGGGGGCGTATTTCCACACGAGCGATGGTCGTTCAGTGCTGGATTTCAGCAGCCAGTCGGAGTGTTGCAATCTGGGACACCAGCACCCGCACGTGGTGGCGGCCATCAAATCACAGGCCGATCGTCTCTGTTACATCGCCAATGCATGGGGCGCCGAACCCCGCGCCGCATTGGCCGAGCTGCTGTTGGAGAAGAGCGGCTTCGAGCATGGCAGAGTGTTCTTCACGCTGGGCGGTGCCGATGCGAACGAGCACGCGGTGAAGTTTGCGCGACAGGCCACGCGGCGCCCGCGCGGTCTCGTGATCGCCCGTGACCGTTCGTATCACGGGGCAAGCTATGCCACCATGGCCCTATCGGGCGACACGCGCACGCATGCGCAGGTGGACCCGGCGCTGCACCATGTCATCCACGCCTTGCCACCGTACGCCTATCGCTGTCCGTTTGATACCACGGATGCCGACGGGTGCGGTCGTCGCGCTGCGGCGCATATTGGTGAACTGCTGGACCTCCATGGCGCCGCGAATGTGGCTGCCGTGCTCATGGAATCGGACGCCGGCACCAACGGTATTGTGGCGCCCGATTCGTTTTGGCCCGCGCTGCGCGCCACCACCCAGGCCCACAACACGCTGCTGATTGCGGATGAAGTGATGAGCGGATTCGGCCGCTGCGGCGAGTGGTTTGCCTGGCAGCGACACGGCGAGGCGGGTCGCCCGGATCTCATGACACTGGCCAAGGGGCTCACCGGAGCGCATGTGCCGCTGGGCGCAGTGGTGCTGTCGGCGGCTGTCGCCGCCACGCTTGAGCAGGAGATGTTGTACACGGGGCTTACGTACTGTGGCCACCCGCTGTGCTGTGCGGCTGGCGTCGCCGCGATGGAGGCCTATACGAACGAAGGGCTGATTGAACGGTCTCGTCGACTCGGCGCCGGTATGCTGACGGCGTTACGGGCGATGCAGTCGCGACACACGGTGATTGGCGATGTGCGCGGCGGGCACGGGCTGTTCGCGGTCGTCGAGCTGGTGGCCGATCGCGAGACGCGCGAACCACTCGCCCCATGGCCATCGGTACCGGCCGCACTGGCCGCGTTGGTTCGTGATGGCCTGGCCAGTGGTGTGTCGTTTGCGGTGCGTGGAAATCTGCTGCTGCTCGCCCCGCCGCTGGTGATCAAGGAACACGATCTCGCCGACGCGCTGGCCATGCTCGATCAGTTGCTCACCGTGCATTTCCCACCACGTTCCTGAACCTCTCATGGCCTTCATGACGTTGCGCGAGGCGATGGCTCTCCATGTGCACGACGGCATGACCGTGGCCATGGAGGGCTTTACGCATCTCATTCCATTCGCCGCAGGGCATGAACTCATCCGGCAGCGCCGTCGTGGGCTGACGCTGGTGCGCATGACTCCCGATCTCATCTACGATCAGCTCATCGGGATGGGCTGCGCCACGTCGTTGGTGTTTTCGTGGGGCGGCAATCCCGGCGTCGGCTCACTGCACCGGTTGCGCGACGCCATCGAGAAGCAATGGCCGCACGCGCTCACCATCGACGAGCACAGTCACGCCGGCATGGCCGTACGCTATTCGGCGGGCGCCAGCGGACTGCCATTTGGGATGCTGAGAGGCTACACCGGAACGGACCTGCCGGCGGCGAATCCTGCGCACATCGCGACCGTGTTGTGCCCGTTCACCGGTGACGCCCTCACGGCGCTGCCGGCCATCACGCCTGATGTCACCGTACTGCACGCCCAACAGGCCGATCGCGCAGGAAACGTGCTGCTGCGCGGCATTGTTGGAGCAAGCCGCGAGGCGGCCCTGGCCGCGAGAACGCTGGTGATCACGGTGGAACAGGTGGTGGACGAACTGGATGCGGCCATGAACGCATTCGTGATTCCGGCCTGGCAGATCGCCGCCATCGCCGAAGTGCCGGGGGGCGCATATCCGTCGTACGCGCACGGCCATTATGCGCGCGACAATGCGTTCTATCTGGCGTGGGACGAGATCGCGCGCACGCGGGACGGATTCCTCTTGTGGATGGAGCGCCACGTGCTGGGCACGGCCGACCACGCCGCATTTCTTCGCAGTGTGGGAGCGGCCGAATGAGCACGCTCCCGTATACGCCCGACGAAATGATGACCGTTGCGGCGGCGCGTCGGCTGCGAAACGGTGCCGTGTGCTTTGTGGGCATCGGGTTGCCGAGTGCGGCGTGCAATCTGGCGAGGCTCACTCATGCGCCGGATCTGGTACTGATCTACGAATCGGGCACTGTGGGCACGCGTCCTACGGTATTGCCGTTGTCGATTGGTGACGGGGAACTGGCCGAAACGGCCCGCAGCGTGATTCCGTTGCCTGAGATCTTCACGCACTATCTGCAACGCGGTCGCGTGGACGTCGGGTTTCTGGGTGCCGCGCAGATCGACCGCTTCGGCAACCTGAACAGCACGGTGATTGGTGCGTACGGTACGCCCACGGTGCGACTGCCGGGGGCGGGCGGTGCGCCGGAAATCGCCATGCATGCGCGCGAAGTATTGGTGGTGATGAAGCAAGCGAAGAAGGCGTTCGTCGAGCAACTTGATTTTCGTACCAGCGCGGGTCGCCCGCGCGCGTTGATCACCGATCTCGGCGTGTTTGAGCCTGACAGCGAGACGCGCGAACTGACGCTGTGCGCCTTGTTTGAAGGCGTGACGGTCGAAGCGGTACGCGCCGCGTGCGGATGGCCGGTTCGGGCGGTCTCTTCACTGACGACGGTCGCGCCACCAACGGACTCCGAGCTCGAGGTTCTCCGCGCCCTGCACATTCGCACACGCGAAGCCCATTCGCAGCGTATACGTATCGTCCTACCGCGCTAAACGCCTTTCAATCTGAAAACCGGGAAGTCTCCCGTCTCCATTCTCCCGTCTCCAGTCTTCAAATCGATGAACAATCCGCATATTACGACTCCGCTCCCCGGCCCCAAAGCCCTCGCCATGATCGCGCGCGACGCCGAAGTCGTGTCGCCGTCGTATCCCCGCGACTACCCGTTCGTGATGTCGCACGGCAAGGGCGCCGAAGTGTGGGACGTGGACGGCAATCGTTTCCTCGATTTCGCTGCTGGCATTGCCGTGTGCAGCACCGGTCATTCGCACCCGAAAGTGGTGGATGCCATCTGCGAAGCCGCCAAGGGATTCCTTCATATTTCAAGCGATTACTGGCATGAAGGCCAGATCCGGCTGGGCGAGCGCATTCGCGACCTCAAGCCCATGGGCGATGAACCGGTGATGAGCTTCATGTGCCAGAGCGGCACGGAGTCGGTGGAAGGCGCGCTCAAGCTGGCCCGCTATGTCACAGGGCGCAGCCGGTTCATTGGTTTCCTGGGCGGCTTTCATGGTCGCACCATGGGCTCGCTGTCGTTCACGTCCAGCAAGTACACGCAGCAGGCGGGGTTCTTTCCCACGATGCCCGGCGTGACGCACGTGCCGTATCCCAACAACTATCGCCCGCTGTTTGCCGGCGACGATCAGGGGAAGGCGGTGCTCGACTACATCGAGCATGTGCTTTTGCGCACAACGTGCCGGCCAAGGAAGTGGCGGGAATCCTGATTGAGCCCATCCAGGGCGAAGGCGGCTACGTGGTGCCGCCGTCAGGGTTCCTCGAAGGGCTGCGCGCGCTCTGCGATCGTCACGGTATCATGCTCATTTTCGACGAAGTGCAGTCGGGGATTGGACGCACCGGCAGGATGTTCGCGGCGCACCATACGGGCGTGGTGCCCGACATCATGTGCCTGGCCAAAGGCGTTGGAAGCGGCATGCCAATAGGCCTCGTGGTGGCCAAGAAGAAATGGATGGAACAGTGGAAGCGCGGGGCGCATGGCAACACATACGGCGGGAATCCGGTGTGCTGCGCGGCGGCATTGGCCACCATCGATCTGGTAGAAGGAGGGCTCATGGCCAACGCGGCAGTCGTGGGCGAGTACTTCATGCAGCGCTTGCGCGAGTGGCAGTCGCGGTGCCCGCAGATTGGGCAGGTGCGCGGGCACGGGTTGATGATTGGGATGGAACTCATCGCGGGTGCTGGCGACAAGACGCCGGCGCGGAAGGTGTGCGACGATTTGGTTACGCGTGCGTACCACAACGGGCTGATACTGCTGTCGTGCGGGGCGAGTACGGTGCGATTCATGCCGCCGCTGCTTATTACGCGGGCGGATGTGGATGAGGCGATGACGATGCTGGAGGCGAGCATGGCAGAGCTGAGCTGATTGCACCGCAAAGTTCGCGAAGTACGCGAAGAACTGCTTCAGCTAGATTCAGTTCTTCGCGTACTTCGCGAACTTTGCGGTTAAGACTTCGTGCCGTCGATAATCACGGTCCCCCCGAATGCCCCCCCCATGCCGCGCGACCCCCGCTACGACATCCTGTTCGAGCCCGTGCAAATCGGGCCCGTCACCGCGCGCAATCGCTTCTTCCAGGTGCCGCACTGCAACGGCATGGGCCACCAGATGCCCGCCGCCCATGCGGCCATGCGCGAAGCAAAGGCCGAAGGCGGCTGGGCCGTGGTGTCTACGGAGGAATGCGAGATTCACCCCAGCGGTGATGTCACACCGTATGTCGAAGCGCGGCTGTGGGACGATGCTGACATCCCCGCTCTGGCGCTCATGTGTGACCGTGTGCACGCGCACGGCGCGCTGGCGGCCGTCGAGCTCACCCACAACGGGCCCACGTCGTCCAATCTGTACTCGCGCGAAGTGGCCCTGGCACCGTCGCATCAGCCGCTGAAATACGGCTATCCGCATCAGGCGCGGGCGATGACCAAGCACGATATCCGCGAGTATCGCCGCTGGCACCGCGAGGCGGCCATTCGCGGACGAACCGCGGGATTCGATCTCATTTACGTGTACGCGGGGCACGACCTGAGTCTGGCCATGCACTTCCTCCAGCGCCGGCGCAATCAGCGCACCGACGAGTACGGCGGACCGCTGGAGAATCGCGTGCGTCTGTTTCGCGAGATCATTGAAGATACCAAAGACGCCGTGGGTGACACGTGCGGCGTGGTAGTGCGTTTTGCTGTGGAAGAAATGCTGGGCGAGGATGGCGTGACGGTAAGCGAAGCGCAGGAAGTCATCCACATGCTGGGCGAACTCCCCGATCTGTGGGATGTGAATGTGGCGGCGTGGTACAACGACTCCATTCCTTCGCGATTCGCCAAGGAGGGACATCAGGAGCCGTTCACCCATTGGGTAAAGCGCTACACCACCAAGCCCGTAGTGGGTGTGGGTCGCTTTACGTCACCCGACACCATGGTGGATCAGATTCGCCGCGGCGTGCTGGACATGATTGGCGCCGCGCGGCCAAGCATTGCCGATCCGTTCCTGCCAAAGAAGATCAAGGAAGGACGCATTGACGACATCCGCGAGTGCATCGGGTGCAATATTTGCGTGACCGGCGACATGACCATGACCCCCATTCGCTGCACGCAGAACCCGTCCATGGGCGAAGAGTGGCGAAAAGGGTGGCACCCGGAGCGCATTGCCGCGAAGAGTTCGAACGCGCGTATCCTGGTGGTAGGTGCCGGGCCTGCCGGATTGGAAGCGGCGCGTGCACTCGGCCAGCGTGGCTACGAGGTACATCTGTCCGAGACCAGTCGTGAACTGGGCGGCCGCGTGCTCACGGAAGCGCGACTGCCCGGGCTGGCCGAGTGGATGCGGGTGCGCGACTGGCGCGTGGGGCAGATTGAGAAACTGTCGAATGTCACGGTCTATCGTGAGTCGCCCATTGCGGCGCAGGACGTGCTGGATTTCGGTGCCGACCATGTGGTGCTGGCCACGGGCTGCTCGTGGCGTCGCGACGGATATGGCCGCTCGAACGGGTCGGCGATTGCCGGGTTCGGTGACCACATATTCACGCCCGACGATCTGATGGCGGGCCGAGTACCCACCGGCCACGTGGTGATCTTCGACGATGACGCGTTCTATCTGGGAAGCGTGATGGCCGAACTGCTGGTGAAGGCCGGCTGTACGGTCACGATCGTCACGCCGGAAGACACCGTTGCGTCATGGAGTTCCAATACGCTCGACTTCCGCCACATCCAGAAGCGTCTGTATGCGTTGGGTGTGCAGCAGGTGACCACGCACAACATCGTCTCGGCGGGCCCCGGTCACGTGCGCGTGCAGCACCATTGGTCAGGCGCCGAGCACGACGTCGCCTGCCACGCGATTGTGAGTGTGACGGCGCGTGTACCGAATGACGTGTTGCACGGCGAGCTGTTGGCGAGGCAGTCCGAGTGGGCGGCGGCCGGTGTGAAGTCGGCGCAGTGCATTGGGGATGCGCTGGCGCCGGGGCTCATCGCGCATGCGGTGTACGCGGGGCATCGGTACGCGCAGACGTTTGACGAGGGGCGCGAGAAGGACGTGCCGTTCAAGCGGCATTTGCCGGTGGCGCAGCTGGGCTGAGGGGGACGCGCACTTGACCAAAGTGGTCATGAAGGGGTAGTTTACGAGGGGTCAACATCCCGCCGTCAGGAGACACCTGTGCCGCGAAAGCCCAAAGTGGTGCGAGAAGCCGTCAGTCTCTACGATGCCAAGACGCACTTGTCTGCGTTGGTAGAGCGTGCGAATGCCGGTGCGGAGATTGTCATCATGAAATCGGGACGCGCACGCGCTCGGCTGGTACCGATGGACAATGAGCCTGTACTTCGCGTGCCCGGTCGCGGGAAGGGCGCCTGGCGCGTGAGCGCCGACTTCGATGCCCCATTGCCCGATGACATACTCGACGCGTTTGAAGGCGCGCCGTGAGGGTGTTGTTGGACACCCACGTGTTGATCTGGTGGGACGCCGGGCAAAAGTTGAGCGCGGCCGCGCTTGAGGCCATTCAACACGCCGACGATGTGTATGTGAGTGTCGCGTCGGCCTGGGAAATTGCGATCAAGGCGTCGCTGGGGAAGATCTCCAGCAAGCGATCGGTATCGCAGGCCACCGCCGAGTGCGGGTTTCTCGAGTTGCCTGTCACGTTCGAGCACGCGGAGCTGGTCGCGACGCTCCCCTCCATTCATCGCGATCCATTTGATCGGATGCTCGTTGGGCAGGCGATTGTTGAGGGACTCACCGTGGTCACGCGGGATCCGGCGATCAGGCAGTACCACGTGTCGGTGATTGCGGCGTAGCGCTGTTGGCAATTGGGCCAAAGGCGTTTCAAGAACGTTTCACATTCATTTGACATGCACCCAAAACTCCACCCGACAGACTGCGACTGGGTCATTGAGCGGCTGGACTGGGGGAGCTGTGATGTCGGTACGTGTATCCCCCAGGGCTTCGAACAGTACCTTCGCATCCTTCACCCAGCTCATCGCCATGCCGCCAATGGCCACGCTGTCCCGGTGCTCTGGTGTGACATTGCTTCCGCGAACGGCTGCACCATGGCAGAGGTGATGCGGCGATTTTCAGTGGGCGGTCTACCATCGGAATTCGGGTCGATCGAGAGCGAGGAGCGCGAGCACGGCGGCACCGCCATGTGGCAGCGTGCGCCGGGCATTGGGTCGTTGCCAGGCGGCTTATGCATGCGCCTTGTCAGCGTCCTGACTAAGCACACTCAAACACCAGCGAGTTCTATTCTTGGGATCTGGGATGGCTACGGTGGTGTCCTCTATCCCCCTGATGAAATTGGCATGATGGATTTACCATTCCTGCGTCGACTCTACCTGTACCAGCGTCCGCTCAGCGCGGTCATGAGGACGTTCCAATTTCATGGTTCGCGCTCCTACCGCGCCCCGAACCTCTGGTGGCCAGCCGATCGATCATGGTGTGTCGCAACAGAGATCGACTACGCATGGACATATGTCGGTGGGACGGATGCGTGCATTGCTGAGATCGCTGCCGATCGGATGTTCGAATCGTTGCCAGCTCGAATTGACGAGGGGAATTACCTGGAACGGTGAATTGGCCCGGCGGCGCGGCGTTCCGACGGTGCACTCGCAGCGGTGATCGGTCTCTGATCAGCGAATGCGCCGTGCCGGGGACAGTCCCGGTGGTGTCACTCGACGCTGGACGGACAACACGCGTATGCCGCGGAGCGAGTCGAGCGACACCGCGAGCGGATCCCCGGATAGCGCGACGGAATCACCGCCGCCCAATTCGAGCCCGCCACCTGGGGCCAACCACGCGCGGGTGAGTCCGATCAATCGCATACGCACCGCCGGCGTATCACCGCGGTCGCCAATCGCGTTGATGCCGGTCAACCCGGCTTGCATTCCCGCCATCGGCGCGCCGGGCTCGCCGAAGTAATCGGAGCCCTCCACCAGCAACGCTCCCATTCTATCGAGCCGGTCCCACGCGTAGGCCCGAGGCGCATTGGCGACACCGAGTCGTTGCTCGGCGAAAGTGGGCGACACGCCGCGCGGCGTGTTGAAGTTCGACTGCACCGAGAGCGCAACGCCCAGGCGCACCGCCCGAGCAAAATCGCCCTCGCGCGCATAGGAGAAGTGTTCGATGCGCAAGCGACCGGGCACGAGGCGTGGTCGTTCTCGCAGCACCATCTCATACGCGTCGAGGACCTCCTTCACGGCCTGATCGCCGATAGCGTGGGTGGCCACATCGAGTCCGGCATCCAGCGCGCGCCGCGCCCATTGCGCGATCTCACGCGACGTCATGCGCAACACGCCGTGGGTGTGCGGATCGTCCGCGTACGCGTGACTGAGTGCGGCACCGCGACTGCCAAAGGCGCCATCGGCGAAGAGCTTGAGGTGTGTGATGCGCACATTCGGCGACAGTCGCCGCGCTGTCGCCGACATTGCGAGTACCGACTCGGCGTACCGCGACGGCGCCGGGATCATGAGATGAATCGCAATCGGCAGTGCCCGTTGGCGATCGGCCTGAGCGAGCACCCTTGCATATCTCGCGAAGTCGGTATTCATCGCCGCCACGCCGGGAAGCGCCAGTACGCCCGCATCATACACACGGAGCACACCACGCGCGGCGAGAGCCTCGGCCCCCAGTCGCCAGGCCGTCGCGATGTCGCTGTCCGGTGGCGCGGGGATTCGCGCCACGACCGGTTCGACCGCGCGCTCGAGCAGCACACCTGTTGAAACGGACGACAGGCCGGCAGCATCGAGCGCGGCGCGATTTACCCACAGCGCATGTCCATCGGTCCGCGCGAGAGCGACCGGCACACGGCCAATCGCCGTGGAGATTGCGTTGAGCGACGGCAGCACCGACGTGCCCCACGCTTCCTGATTCCAGCCGAATCCGGTGATCCATCCAGGGCGAGAATTGCCCGCCGCCGTCGCCACGCGCTGCACCACCTCGGCTTCGGATTTCGCATTGCCAACGGACACATGGTTCAAGTCGTGGCGCTGCGCCTGCAAAAGCCACCAGCCTACGTTGAACACATGCACGTGATGATCGACAAAGGCCGGCACGACCACGCTGACCGCGCCGACGGGGCCGGCCTTGGTTCCGACTCGCGGAGCAGCGGACACCACGGACAGCGCCGCCACGCATGCGACGCCGAGTGCAACCAGTCCTACCGTGCCCGAACGTGTCATCGTTGTACGATCACGGCCGCGCCGCGCGCCGAGTCGCCGCCGCCGCCGCATCAATCCTCGCCGTCACAATCGCCAGTTGCGCCCGCGCCCGTTCCCAGTCGCCGGTGTCCACCGCCTCCTGCACGCCGGGCAGCGTCATGGCTGCGTAGGTGTACTTGGGCGCGTACAGCACATGCTTGAACCACGGCCGACCGGGAATCCCGTCGGCATTGAGCAGTGTCTGCTCCACCTCCCGCATGGCCTCGTTCATCTCGGCCAGTCTGGCAGTGCGGTTTTCCGAGGGCGGCGCGGCGAGTGTCGCCGCCAGCACGTGTTCCAGTGCCTGCGCTGCGGCGCTCCATCGTACGCGCGCCGCCCGCACCGCGGTGAAGTCAAGCTTGGATTTCACCGCAGGCTGCGCCGCGAGCGCCGCTATGAACCCACCAGCCCGTTGCGCATAGATCGCGAAGTCGTGCGGATAGTGCTCGGCGTTCGCCAGCCGCAACGCCATACGGCCCCACACTTCGGCCATCGTGGTCATGTACTTGAAGCCCGGGTCGCCGAAGTGGGTCATCCAGTAGTAGTCGTCGTAGGCGGAGTGATACACGCCGTACGGTCCGTTGAAACTCATCTCGATGACGGGCAACCCCAGAAAATTCAGGAACACGGTGTAGTCGGATCCTGATCCCAGCGCGTTTCCGGGATAGTCGATGGGTCGCCGCGCGGAGGTAGCGCGTGTGGCGCCGCCGCCAATATTCGCCTCGGTCTTTTCCGAGCGCAGTGCACGACCCCAGGCATCGAGCACCGAACCCGACGCGACCGGATCTTTCACATCACGCACACTCTGCGCGACCAGTGGATTGAGACTTGCAATCGCCCCCGCGCCAAAATCCGAGCCGCTGGTGGAACCATCCACGTTGAGATAGGCGATGGCGTTTTGGCGCAGATCGTCGGCAAACTGTTCGCCCCACTCGGTGGACCCTGTCAGGTGCCACTCTTCCGCATCCCAACTGGCGAACACGATGGTGCGCTTGGGTCGCTGACCGGCCTTGGCCTGTGCGCCCAGCACGCGGGCGAGTTCCATTTGCGTGGCCGTGCCCGACGACGGATCGACCGCGCCGTACACCCACGCGTCGCGATGATTGCCGAGTACCACGTACTTGTCCGGTTCGTCGGTGCCGGTGATACGGCCTTCCACCACCCAGATGGGGCGTGTGGCGTCGTCCATGTCCACTTTCACGCGCACCGTGGCCGGTCCTGCACCAACACGGTAGGGGAATCCCAACGCGCCTTGCCATGACGCTGGTGCCGTCGGTCCGCCCAGCGCCTGTAACAGAGGCCGCGCATCGCGATACGACATGGGCACCATCATGATTTTCGGGATCGACAGCGCGTCGGCTTCCTTAATGCGTGGTGCACCCGGCAATGACGCGTATCCCGGCGTGAGCGGATCACCGGCCACCATGAAGTCGTAGGTGAGCGCGCCACGCTGAATGTGACTTTCCGGACCCCACGGGCCATCGGGAAACGTCCTGCCTTTCTTGAACCCGTCTTCGGCGGGATCGGAGTAAATGAGCAACGCCTTGATGCCGCGTTTTTCGGCGGTGAGTGCCTTGAAGCCGCGATAGCTGTACGGCACCGAGTAGCGCACCAGGGCGATTTTGCCGGCAAGGTTCACACCGTGCTGTTCCAGCCAATCGTAGTCGGACGGATTGCCACTGGAGGCGTACATGAGTTCACCGGTGATGTCGCCGGACGCACTCATGCCCAGATAGGTGATGCCCGCATCCTTCGCCGAATGCGGGTCTTGGGCGTACGCGTCTTCCTTGAGTGACGCGCGGTACACAGTAGGCGCGGTCATCGTAACGCTCACTTCGCGCGGCCATGGCAGCAGCACGTCGTACCGGTGCAGGGTCACATGGTCGAGGCCCCACGCGCGATACTTGTCGGCAATGAAGTCGGCCAGCTCCTTGTTGCGCACCGAGCCGGCCGGGTGTGGCTCGTCGGTGAGGTACCGGAAGTACTCACCCGTGGAATCGCGGCTGAGGGCACGCGCGAGCGCTGTTTCAATGGTGCGTTCGCGACCGGCGGCCGCAGCGGAGAAGCCTCGTAGGGAGTCCACTCGCGCTGCCGTGCGTTTGGGTGCCGACTGACTGAACGCGCTGGCGTGAATCAGTGCGCAAAGAGTTCCAAGGGCGACCAGGCGAGTTGGTGCGCGCATGACTTACTGCCGGGGTGCGGTGAGATACTGCTTGAACCACCCCTGCATTTCCTTCCACCACACCTGCGCGTTGGCCGGTTTGAGAATCCAGTGACCTTCGTCGGGAAATTCCACGAACCGACTGGGCACACCCTGACGCTGGAGCGCGGTGAACATGGCCACGCCTTCCGTGAACGGCACGCGAAAGTCCTTTTCGCCGTGCAGCACGAGTGTGGGTGTGCGGAACTTCCCGGCTGACAGGTGCGGAGACCAGCGACGATACTGCGTATTCAGCGCGTTGGCGTCCCACATGGGTCCACCAAACTCCCAGTCGGTGAACCACAATTCTTCGGTGGCACCACTCATGTGCTCCAGATTGTACACGCCGGCATGCGTGGCCAACGCCTTGAATCGCTGATTGTGTCCGGCAATCCAGTTCACCATGTAGCCGCCAAATGAACCGTCGGCGGCGCCCAGGCGTGTGGAGTCCATCCATTTGTTGTTAGCCAGTGCGGCGTCGAGCCCGTTCATGAGATCGGTGTAGACCTTGCCACCCCAGTCTTTCGACACACCGTCTACAAACGCCTGGCCATATCCCGTGCTGCCGCGCGGATTGATCGCAATTACCGCGACGCCCGTTGCGGCAAAGAGTTCGAAACTCCAGCGCGATCCCCAGTTGTCCAGCCACGCGCCCTGCGGACCACCGTGAATGAGCAACAGCACCGGCCACTTCTTCGCGGGGTCGAAACCCGGCGGCTTCACCACGAATCCGTGGACGCTCGCCCCGCCAGCACCGGTGAAACGATAGTCTTCTGCCGCCGGCAGATCGAGCTGGGCCACCAGCGCATCGTTCTCGTGAGACACGGCGCGTTCGCCAACCACCGAAGTGTTGGAGAGTTGTCCGGCATGAATCTCCGGCGGCAGATGAATGGCGTCGCGCACAAACGCGATCGTGCGCAAACCATCGGCACCGGCGGCCGTCGCAAAGGTGAACGCACTGGAATTGTGCTCACCTACCAACCGGATGGGCGGTGACGCCGCGCTGGCCGCGATTCCCACCGCGCCAGATGGCACCTTCGATCCAAAGGCCGCCGGAATGCCGGCCTGGAAGAGTTTGGTGCGGCCCGCGTCACTCGTTTCAATGAGCACGGTGTGCGCATCAACAAATTGCACCGCGTCAGCGTTGCGATCCCAGTTTGGCAGCAAGTCCGCGGTGGCACCAGTCGTGCGATTGCGCAGCATGAGACGCCAGCGATCGGCTTCGAATCCGGCGCGTCGCTGCGAGGCGTAGGCGATGTACTTGCCATCAGGCGAATACACCGGATTCTGGTCGGCTCCCTTGTTGGCCTGCGTGATCACGGTGAGGGCGCCGCCGTCGGCGGGCACCGTGTACACGTTCAGGTCGGTCACCCAGGCTTCATTCGCCGTCTCGGCTTTCGCCGTGAAGGCAATCTCGCGTCCATCGTGCGACCAGTTGTAGGCCTCGGGTCCGCCAAATGGGGCTGGCGGCACTTCCAGTCGCACCCCGGGCATGAGATCGCGCGCTTTGCCGCCTTCACTCGACACGACAAAGAGATGTGACCGCGACCCGTCGTCCCACGTGTCCCAATGCCGGTACATCAAACGGTCGGCGGTGCGCGCCTTGGATGGATTCGACTCGGCCTTCTTGGCGGAATCGGCGTTGCAGGCATCGGTGGTGCACGATGGGTACACCCGGGACGTGAAGAGCAGACGGGTGCCGTCGGGCGACCACTTGGCACCCGTAACACCGCCCCAGAGCTGCACGATGGATCGACGCGCATGCCCCTCGGCATCGGTCACCCAGAGCGCGCCGCGCGCGATGAAGGCCACGCGTTTGCCGTCAGGCGACCAGCGCGCCTCGCTGGCGGCTGTCGAGTCGTCGGGGAAGACACGAGGCGTTCCGCCGGTCGCAGTGATGGCGTAAGTGCGCCCGGCTCGGCGGTTGGCGGCCAGATCGGTCGTCCGCACTGAGTAGAGGATCGTCCGGCCGTCCGGCGACAGCTGGGGATCTCCGGCCACGCGAACGGCGGAAAGATCGGCGAAGGTCATGGCGCGCTTTTGCGCCTGGGCGGACAGCGGGAGCAATACCAGCGCGAGCAGCAGCGAACGACGCATAACGTCCTCGTGAGAGCGGTGAATGGCGGAACTCTGCACGCATTGTGGTACTCGTCAATAGGGGGCCGAGTCTAAAGGTCCAGCGCGCCTGAAAAAGCACACATTGAACCGCAGAGGACGCAGGGGCCGCAGGGGACTATTGTGGCTGTGACTTGGGGGCCGTCCTCTGTGCCCCTGCGCGCCCTGCGGTTCAATGATTCCCGACCGGTCGAGGACGCGCTCAACTCCGCCGACAGAACACCAAGGAAACCCCTACAGAAAAGGGGTGTGCACGCGACAAGGCTTCTGGCGGAGCTACACCATCCGCCCGAAAAGGTGATCGCCATGTCGAACTACGAAATCGTGACCCGCGAGGACTTCTCCGATGTCACGTTCCTGCTGGAGGTACGCCACCCGCTGATGGCCAAAGCCGCCAAGCCCGGGAGTTCGTGATTGTGATGCTGAACGAGCATGGCGAGCGCATTCCGCTTACCATCGCCGACTTCGACCGCAAAAAGGGAACGATCACACTCGTTATCCAGGCGGTGGGCAAGACCACCAAACAGATGCAACAGGAGTGCCTGGTGGGCACCTCGCTATACGGGATTGTCGGCCCGATGGGGATCCCCAGTCCGATGATCCACGCCAAGAAGGTGCTCTGCGTTGGCGGGGGACTGGGGGTGGCGCCGATCTTCCCTCAGGCGCGCGGATTCAAGCAGAACGGTGCGTATGTCATTGCGGTCCTTGGGTTCCGAACCAAGGACCTCGTTTTCTGGGAGGACAAGTTCCGCGATGCGTGCGACGAACTCATTCTCTGTACCAATGACGGCTCGGCGGGGATGAAGGGGCTGATCACCGATGGCATCAAGGTGGCGATTGCCAAGCATCCGGACATCGATGAGGTCGTGGCTATCGGTCCACCCATCATGATGAAAGCCACCGCCGACACCACGCGGCCCTACAAGATCAAGACCATGGTGAGTGTGAACCCGATCATGGTGGACGGCACCGGCATGTGCGGCGGCTGTCGGGTGAAGGTGGGTGACCAGGTGAAATTCGGGTGCGTGGATGGACCCGATTTCGACGGGCATCTGGTGGATTTCGACGATCTGATGCTGCGGCTGCAGCGTCACACCAAGGACGAGAAGGCCGCGCAGGAGCGCTGGACCGACAGCTGTCGCATGACGCGGCAGGTTGGCCCAAGCGCCTTGGACGAACTGGCCAAGGGCGGCGCGTCACAAAGTGACCTGCATGAATTGCCCGATCTCACTGAATTCTCGCTGGGAGGCTGAGCGATGGCCAAGAAGAAGACCATCCGCACCATTCCCCAGGAACGCACCCCCATGCGTGAACAGGATCCGCAATGGCGTGCGAAGAATTTCGAGGAGGTGGCCTGCGGCTACACAGTGGAAGAGGCCCTGCGCGAGTCGGAGCGCTGTCTCATGTGTCCCGACCAGCCGTGCGTGTCCGGCTGTCCGGTGGGGATCGACATCCCGGGATTCATCCAGAAGATCAACGAAAAGAATTTCCGCGGCGCCTACGACGTGCTGACCGACACCAACTTGCTGCCGTCCATCTGTGGGCGCGTGTGTCCGCAGGAGAACCAGTGCGAAGGGGTCTGCACGGTTGGCGAATCGCTGGTGTCGGTGGCGATCGGGCGCATGGAGCGGTTTGTCGGCGACACGGCCATCAAGGAAGGGTGGGTCAACATTCCCTACATCGAACCGAACCGGTTCAAGGTGGGGATTGTCGGTTCAGGGCCCGCCGGTATGGCCTGCGCGGCCGACATGGCGAAGGCCGGGTGCGATGTCACGGTATACGAAGCGTTTCATCTGCCCGGCGGCGTGTTGCGATACGGCATTCCGGATTTCCGGCTGCCCAATGCGGTGATTGACGCCGAAATCGAGAACCTGAAGAAATTCGGCGTCACGTTCGAGTGCAATACGTTGGTGGGTCGCCTGTTCACTATCGAGCAGATGATCGACGAGATGGGATTCCATGCCGTGTTCGTTGGCGTGGGTGCCGGCTATCCGACCATGCTCAACATTCCCGGCGATTCGTTGAACGGGGTGTTGTCCGCCAACGAACTGCTGACGCGCTGCAATCTCATGCGTGCGCGCGACTTTCCGGACTTCGACACGCCGTTGCCCATTGGCAAGCGCGTGGCGGTGGTTGGTGCCGGCAACACCGCCATGGACGCCATGCGCGTGTCCCTCCGACTGGGCGCGGAGAAAGTGTACTGCATCTATCGGCGCTCGCGCACCGAAGCGCCGGCGCGCGCCGAAGAGGTGCACCATGCCGAACAGGAGGGCGTGGAGTTCCACTGGCTCACCAGTCCGGTGTCAGTACTGAACGACGGCACGGGCAGTGTGCGCGGGATGCGATGCGTGCGCATGGAACTGGGCGAGCCCGATAGCTCAGGTCGACGCAAACCGGTGCCGGTGGCCGGCAGCGAGTTCGATTTCGACGCGGACCTGATTGTCTATGCCATCGGCACGAACGCCAATCCCATCATGGGTCAGACGTCCCGGATGAAGCTGAACAAGCGGGGGTACATCGGCACCGACGACACGCTCGCCACGTCAGTGGCCGGTGTGTTTGCCGGTGGAGACATTGTCACCGGTGCGGCCACGGTCATCGAGGCGATGGGGGCGGGTCGCAAGGCGGCGCGCAGCATGAAGGCCTACCTTGGCATTCGCGATGTGTCGCTGCCGTATGCCGGCGACGGTGCGAACGGCACCGGCACGTTGTTCGGCATCGACAGCCGAGAACGCAATTTCGCGCGGGTTCGCGTCACTCAGGCGGCCACATGAGCCGCATCGGGACCACCATGATTGAAGTCACCACGCTCACGGAGCACATCGTCGAAATCATCAGTGATTCCGGCGAAGGCGCGCAGAAGTGCGGGCAGTCGATGGGGACCATCGCCGCGCAGATGGGCAACGGCATCTGGACCACCGAGATCATTCCGGCCGAGATTCGACCTCCCGCGCGCAGTGTCGCTGGCGCGAGCGGCAATCGCATCCGCATCGGGGCGGGCTACATCACCAACGGCGGTGATGAGACCGATCTCGTGGTGGCCTTCAACGAACAGGTGCTGCTGGGGCGCGTACGGGCCAAGGCGCTTAAACCCGGCTGCATCATTCTGCTGGAAAGCATGTGGCGCACCCACTCCGACGCCAACGTGGTGGCGTCGTATGTGGAGACGCACGACCGTCTGGTGGCCGCGGGATATGATGTCCGCGAAATCCCGATGGAGCAGGAATGTCGCGCGTTGATGGCCGATGCGAAGAAGGGCAAGAATATGTTCGCGCTGGGGATGCTCTGTCACTTGTACAGTCTGGACATGAAGCTGGCGGTGGACCAGATCGTGAGCACGTTCGGCAAGAAGGACCGGAGTGTCGTCGACCAGAACATCAAGCTGCTTGACGCGGGTCGCCTGTGGGCGGCCGAGCACCTCGATTTCTGCTATCGCATTCCGGCCGTGCGTTCAACCGACCCGCAGATTGTGGTGAACGGCAACACCGCACTGGCGCTTGGCGTGCTGGCATCCGGCATGGAAATCTGCGCCATGTATCCCATCACGCCGGCCACGTCGGCCTCGCACTATCTCTCCGAGGTGTTCGAGAACGTGGGTGGCATGGTGCATCAGGCGGAAGATGAAATCGCCGCGTGCGCGTTTGCCATTGGCGCGTCGTATGCCAGCAAGTGCACCGTGACCATCACCTCGGGCCCCGGATTCTCCCTCAAGCAGGAAGCGATCGGGTTGGCGGTGATGGCGGAGATTCCGCTGGTGGTCGTGAACGTGCAGCGCGGTGGCCCGAGCACCGGGCAGCCTACCAAGATGGAGCAGGGTGACCTGATGACGGCCATCTTCGGCAGCCACGGCGATGCGCCGAAGGTGGTGATGGCGCCGGGCACCATTGAGGAGTGCTTCTACTCGATCATCACGGCGCGCAAGATTGCCGAAACGTTCAACATGGTGGTGGTGGTGCTGTCCGATGCCTCCCTGGCCACATCACAGCAGCCGTTCAAGCGCCCCACGTTCAACCCGGCGTGGGTGGCGCCGCCAGTCGACCAGAGCGCGGTGCCGGAAGGCGCCAAACCGTACGATTGGGACGATACCACGGGCCTGGCCCGTCGTTTCATACCCGGACAGCCCGGCGGCATGCACACGCTCACGGGTCTTGCCCATGACCGTGACAGCCATGTGGCCTACGACGCGGACATCAACGAACAGACACTGCGCTTCCGCAGCCTGAAACTGGCGGCGTTGCAGAAGACGCTCACGCCGCCGCCGGTGTTCGGCGACAAGACCGGTGATCTGCTGGTGGTGGGGTGGGGCAGCACCAAGGGCGCCATCGAGGAAGCCGTCACCTCGATGCGGGCCGAAGGACACAAGGTATCCTCGATGCATCTCCAGTTCCTGCAACCCCTGGCTCCCGGTATCAAGGAAATCATGCAGAGATTCGGGCAGGTGATGACTATCGAGAGCAACTGGAGCGACCGCCCCGGCGACCTGATCATCGACGAATCGAACCGGCGCTATTCGTCGGTCGCGATCCTGCTGCGTTCGCGATTCCTCGTGGATGTCGATTGCTGGAGCGAGGTCCGCGGCCAGCCCATCAAGCCCAGCACCATTCGCCGCGTGATGATGAACAAACTGCAGCAACCCAGCGACGTCAGGTAACCCGTCATGACCACGACCTCCGCCACGCACTGCCTGCTGCAAACGTATGACGAACACCTCAAGCTCGAGGACTATCAGAGCGGGGTGCCGCGCTGGTGCACCGGCTGTGGCGACAACGCCATTCTGGCCGCAGTGCAGCGCCTTTGTCGCGACGAAGGGTTGCGGCCCGAGAAGACCGTGTTCGTCTCGGGTATCGGCTGCTCCAGCCGTTTCCCGCACTACATGAACACCTACGGCTTCCATGGCATTCACGGGCGCGCCCTGCCGGTGGCCGAAGGCGTGAAGATGGCCCGCCCCGATCTCACCGTGTTCGTGAACACGGGTGACGGTGATTGCTGCAGCATTGGCGCGGCGCACTGGATTCATGCGATCCGCTACAACATGAACCTGACCGTGTTTCTGCACGACAACCAGATTTATGGGCTGACCAAGAAGCAGGCATCGCCCACCTCGCCCATTGGCACCAAGAGCAACACGACACCGCGCGGCAGCTATCTGGAAGCGCTGAATCCGCTCACGGTGACGCTCGGCGTGCAGAACGTCTCGTTCGTGGCCCAGGCGGTGGATTGGATTCCCGAGATGCTGTACGATGTGGTGCAGGCGGCCTATCGGCACAAGGGATTGTCGTTCGTACGCATTGTGCAGCGCTGCCCCGAGTGGTTACCCAACTCGCTCAACCCGTGGATGCAGGACCCGAACCGCGTGCAGTTGCTCAAGCACGCGGACGGCCTGCAGTACAGTGCCGGCCTCTCGCGCATCTACACGAATCAACTGGAGCACGATCCCGGCAATATCGATCGAGCGCGCGAAGTGGCCTCCAACGCAGAGTGTATTCCGGTGGGCGTGGTGTATCGCAACGACGAGGTTCCGTGCTACGAAGATCTCCGTCGCTCGGACAAGATGCGCACGCCGGAGCTGACACGGGTTGGCTTGGATGCGGAGTTCGACAAGTACACCGTGTGGCCAAATACGTAGTACCTAGTACCTAGTACTTAGTACTTAGTACTTAGTACTTAGTACTTAGTACTTAGTACTTGGTACTTGGTACTTGGTACTAAGTACTTAGTCCTCCACCAGGCGGATACCGACATGGAAGCGGACACTCAGGCGCAGGTGGCGTTCTTTTTGACGGGCTCACGGCCGGTCAAGTATCTGGACGCGGTCGATGGACTTGGTCTCAAGCCGGCGCTCTTTGCCGGATACCGGGAACTGACGCAGCTCCGCTACGACTTCCCGCTGGTGCTGATGCCGGCGCGGGCCGACGGCGTGTATGCACTGTCGCTCTCCGGTGTGGTGGACCGTGCGCTGGCGTTGGTCGCGCAGGGCAGTGACGGCGAGCGCATTCGCAAGCACGTGCTCCGGGTGGAGCAGACCATTCGCACGCTGATCGCGGACGGGGCGACGGGCTCGCTTTCGACGCTGTGGGATCGGGCCACGCAACATGTAGCGACCGAAACAGATGCGACCGTTTCCGATAGTATCCGCCGGGCCCGCGCCGCAATTGTTGACGACGGCGAGGTCGTCGACTGTGACGCCGCGCTGCCGTCGCGACTATTGCAGCACGCGTGGCGCGCCGTGCAGGCACAGAAGGCGAGTGTGTTTCGTCAGACCACCGATCGCCTGAAGCTCAAGCTGTCGGACATCCTGCGCGCCGATTACGAGCGATCGGAGGAAGGGCGGAGTGCGTCGCATCTGCAAGCCTCATTGGGCGAAGGATTCGGCGGTGCGTTCGACTTCGAGGCCATGTCGCGGCTGCTGGGCAAGGCCTTGCCAAAGGACGCGCTGCCCGAGAGTCGTCGAGCGCGCATTCGCGAACTGCTGGACGTGCTGAACCGTCAACAGTTCTTCCCGACGGGTGACCGTGCGTCGGCGAGCGACGCATCGGCGGTGTATGGGTTCCTCTTTGACAGCTGTGGTGACGCGCTGGCCGCGTTCCGTGCGCGCATGCCGAAGATGATCGAGCTTGCGCGCGCGATTGCCATCGCCGAACTGGAAATCGATTCGCAGTACCGTGAAGCGCCGCACGACGCCCTGTTTGCGCAGTTTGGCGCGAACGGTCTGGATCCGCAGGAATTGGAGCCGTTCCCGGACTATCTGGTGTGCGTGAACGCGGCCAGACTGCAACCGGCCGATCATGTCCAGCTGATGGAGATTCTGGCCTCCGGGTTGCCCATCAAGGTGTTGCTGCAAATCGATGACATTCTTGAAGAGTCCCCGAACAGCGAAGGCAATCTCACGACGGGCATGCGCATCCGGCAGATTGCCAGCATGGCGATGGGTCTCAACGAAGCCTACGTGCTCCAATCGTCCAGCTCCAATCTGTATCGGTTCCGCGATCGTCTGGTGCGAGGACTCAGCAGCCACGGCCCAGCGCTGTTCAGCGTGTTCAGCGGCGCGCGCGGCACCTCCTCCGGCATCTCGCCCTACCTGATGTCCGCCGCGGCGATGGAATCTCGCGCGTTCCCGGCGTTCACCTACGATCCGTCGGCGGGACCGAATTGGGCTTCGCGGTTTTCGCTGGACGCGAATACGCAGGTCGACCTGGACTGGCCGATCGAAGGGTTTACCTACGAGGACGAGGCCAATCAGCGCGTCACCGAGGATGTGGCGTTTACGGTCGTCGACTTTGTCGCCAGCGATGCGCGCTACGCCAAGCACTTGGCCCGTGTGCCCCGCGCGCGGTGGAATGGCAGCATGATCCCCGTGGACCAGTCGCTCACGTTTGAGCGCAAGGGGGTGCCGGACCAGGTGCCGAGCCTGCTGATGGTCGACGAGGGCAACGCGCTGCACAGAGTGATTGCCGATGAACGGTTGATTCGCGAAGCGCGCCGCTGCCGCGAGATGTGGCACAGCCTGCAGGAATTGGGCGGCGTTCACAATTCGCACGCCGAGAACCTGCTGTCCCGGGAGCGGAAGGTCTGGGAGGATCGAGCGCGGGCGGACGCCGAGACGCATACGGAAGAGCACGCCGAGTCAGCGACGGGTCAGGCGCCCGCCGCAATCGCGACGCCGGTGCCGGCGGCCGCGCCGGCCGAAACAGAACGATCCCCCGATGAGGCCTACATCGAGACGGCGCGCTGCTCGACCTGCAACGAGTGCACGACCATCAACAAGAAGATGTTCGCGTACAACGCGAATCAGCAGGCCTACATTGCCGACATCACCGCGGGCACATACGCGCAGCTGGTGGAAGCGGCGGAAAGCTGCCAGGTCTCCATCATCCACCCCGGCAAGCCGCGTAACCAGAACGAACCGGGGCTGGAGCGGTTGTTGGAACGCGCCGCAGCGTTTCCCTGATTGCCGATTGACGCACGTTTGACGGTCTTACGTTAGTAGTGATGACAATGCAGTTGGAGGGTTCCGAATAACCAATTTCAATTTCGAGGTGCCGACGCATGAAGCACGCTTCAATGAAGGTCGCCATGGCCGCGCTCGCTTTTGCGGCGGCGTGTGCTCCTGAACCAACGGCTCCGGACATGAGCGCGCTGACGCCGCGTGCGTCGCAGGCGGTTGTGCCGTCTGCCGGCACCGTGGTCTACAACAACATTCCCAGTCCGCTGCCCGGAAACGTTCCCAGTCAGGGCTACCAGTGCTGCCAGACGGCGGAGCTTGGCGATTACGTGGCGTTGGCCGGAACGGCGCGACGTGCGCGGAGTGCCACCGTGCTGATGAGTAGCTGGTCGCTGCACAGCAACTACCCGACGATGGATGTGGCAGGATACACCCACCCGATCACGCTCAACATCTACAACGTCAACACGTCTGGACCGACGCCGGCGCTGGGTGCCCTTATCGGCACCGTCACGCAGAGCTTCCTGATTCCCTGGCGACCGGCCGCAGATCCGACGTGCCCCGGTGGCACAGCTTGGAGAGCCACTGGTGGTTCGTGCTACAATGGCTTCGCGTTTACCATCGAATTCGACTTGCGGACGCTCGCCCTGACACTGCCCAATGAGTTCATCTTTGGCGTGGCGTTCAACACGAATTCCTGGGGTTATCAGCCCATCGGCCAGCCGGGTCCCTACGAGTCGCTGAACGTTGGCTTCGCTAATGTCGGCGGCGCAGCAGTGCCCCCGTCAGTCGGCGTGGACGTGGAACCCGATGCGGCGTTCTGGAATACCGGCGTGGCCGCATGGTACTCCGACGGCGGTGCGGCCGGCTTCAGCATTTTCCGGCGGGATACCGGCTGGCTTGACTATCCGCCAGCCGTTCGATTCAACACGATTGCGTTGGCGGCCTCGGCGGCCGATTGCAAGAACGGCGGCTGGCAATCGTTGGCTCGCGCCGACGGGAGCGGATTCACCAATCAGGGCGACTGCGTGTCGTACACCCGTAACGGGAAGTAGAGCAGGGCGCCGAAGCATTGGCGCGGCAACTTGTGGTTCACAGGGCGTCCATACGGGCGCCCTGTAGTTTTTTTGACGGTGGCGCATCAAGTTTCCCCCGCCCGATTCGGCGCGCGTCCACCTCTCCCAGGCTCCCATGCGTTACTCGTCCGTTGCACTCGCTGTCGTCGCGACGTGCGCCCTGTCGCTCGACGCGCAATCCAAGCCCCGCGAAAACGATCTCAAGCTCCCCATCGGCGGCACACCCGGTCCGCTCGACGCCATCACCGATGTGCAAGGCGTCGAAGTCGGCCACGCCACACTCATCGCCGGCGGCGGGAAGCTGGTAGTGGGGCAGGGACCGGTGCGCACCGGCGTCACCATTGTGCATCCGCGCGGCAAGGCCAATCCCGATCCCGTGTTTGCATCGTGGTTCACGCTCAATGGCAACGGCGAGATGACGGGAACCACCTGGATCCAGGAAAGCGGCTACCTCGAGGGGCCCATTGGCATTACCAACACGCACAGTGTGGGCGTGGTGCGTGACGCGATCATCAAGTGGGAAGTGACGCAGAAGAACGTGTTGCAGCCGTGGTGGTTGCCGGTGGTGGCCGAAACGTACGATGGCGGTCTGAACGACATCAACGGCTTCCACGTGAAAGAGCAACACGCGCTTGACGCGCTCAACTCGGCGACGGGTGGGCTTCCCAAAGAGGGCGCGGTGGGTGGCGGCACCGGCATGGTATGCCTTGGCTTCAAGGGCGGTATCGGCACCGCGTCACGCAAACTGCCTGCCGCGCAGGGCGGCTACACCGTAGGCGTACTGGTGCAATGCAACTTCGGGTCGCGGCGCGATTTGCGGATTGCCGGGGTGCCGGTGGGCGAGGAGATTCCCGACTTGCAGGCGTGCATTGCCAACAGCGATCCGCTACCAGCCAATTCACCACGCCCTCGTTGCGGTGCAAGCGGTGGAGACGGCGCCGCGGCCAACGCGCCGGAGCAGGGATCGATCATCGTGGTAGTGGCCACCGACGCGCCGCTCATGCCGCATCAGCTCAAGCGCATTGCCACGCGCGTGTCCCTGGGCATTGGGCGTCAGGGCGGATTCGGCGGGAACGGCTCCGGCGATATTTTCGTCGCGTTCTCCACGGCGAATCCGAAAACATGGGCGTCGGATAGTGTCACCACGCTGCAGATGGTGACCAACGATCGGATTTCGCCGCTGTTCCAGGCGACGGCGCAGGCCACCGAGGCGGCGATCACGAACGCCTTGCTGGCCGCCGAGACGACCACTGGAGCGAATGACTTGCGGGTGTACGCGATGCCGTTGGATCGGATGATGGCGGCGATGCGGAAGTACGGGCGGATCAAGTAGGGCGGGCGCGCAGGTAGGTCGGGTGCATTTCCTGAAAAGATTGAACCGCGAAGTTCGCGAAGTTCGCCAAGGGGATCGGAACGGATCCTTGGCGAACTTGGCGAACTTCGCGGTTCAATGGTGTTTGTTTGTGTCTTCGCGTCGCGCTTACATCACCCCGTACGCCAGCATCGCCTCCGCGACCTTCACAAACCCGCCGATGTTGGCACCGTTCACATAGTTCACGAAGCCACTGCCATCGTCGCCGTGCTTCACGCACGTGCCGTGAATGTCCAGCATGATGTGTTTGAGCCGCTCTTCCACTTCCTCGCGGCTCCACACCAGGCGCATCGAGTTCTGCGACTGCTCGAGACCTGACACCGCCACGCCGCCGGCATTCGCCGCCTTGGCCGGGCCGAACAGCACCTTGTTCGACAGCAGCGCATGCACCGCGTCCGGCGTGCTGGGCATGTTCGCACCTTCCGCCACCGCGATCACCCCGTTGGCCACCAGCGCCTTCGCGTCATCCACCAGCAGCTCATTCTGCGTGGCATTGGGAAACGCCAGGTCGCATTTCACCTGCCAGGGCGTCTTGCCGGCGTGGTACGTCGCGCCGGTGTACTTGTCGCAGTATTCCGCGATGCGGCCGCGACGCACTTCCTTGAGGTCCTTGAGCCACTCCAGCTTTTCGGCATCAATGCCGTTCGGATCATGAATGAACCCGCCGGAATCGGACGCGGTGAGTACCTTCGCGCCCAGCTGAATGAGCTTGTCCATGCAGTATAGCGCCACGTTGCCCGAGCCGGAGACCACGGCCGTCTTGCCCTTCACGCCATCGCCGCGGGTGGCCAGCATGGCCTCGGTAAAGAACACCAAGCCGTAGCCGGTTGCTTCGGGACGGATGTTGCTGCCGCCGAATGCCTTGGCCTTTCCGGTAAACACCCCGGTGAACCGATTCTCGAGACGACGATACTGCCCGAACATGTAGCCGATCTCTCGCGCGCCGACACCAATATCCCCGGCGGGCACGTCGGTGCGCTCGCCGATGTGGCGAGAGAGCTCGTTCATGAGCGACTGGCAGAAGCGCATGACCTCGCGATCACTCTTGCCCTTGGGATCGAAATTCGAACCACCCTTGCCGCCGCCCATCGGCAGCCCGGTGAGTGAATTCTTGAACGTCTGCTCGAAACCCAGGAACTTGAGGACGCTGGGGGTCACGCTGGGGTGAAAGCGCATGCCCCCCTTGTAGGGACCGATCGCGCCATTGAACTGGACGCGCCAGGCGCGATTCACGTGGACTTCGCCGCGCTCGTCTTCCCAGGCGACCCGGAATGAAATCAGGCGATCAGGCTCGGCCATACGCTCAAGAATCTTCTCGTCACGATAGCGCTGGTCGTTCAGTACCAGCGGCATGACCGACTCGGCGACTTCGCGTACCGCCTGATGGAACTCCGTTTCGTACGGATTGCGGGCCACGATGTCCTTCATGAACCGCTCGACGGCGGCATGTGCTGATTCAGGCATTTGAGATATGGGTTGGATGAAACGCGGCAGGGCCGGTTGCCAATGCAACAACGCGGCCTCCAGACAGGTGCTTGAACTGCTGCGATCAAAACTGAGAGGTGGAGCAGAGTCGGGCTAGGGTGAATCCGGTCACGCGGCTCGGAGAAAGCCCTACAGCGGGGCGATCCGCCGGTTCAGGGAGTCCTACTCGCCGGTTGCAGCAAATAGTCGTATACTCGGATCGCGGCACCGCAGGCCCCTTCTTCGCCAGTGACCATCATGCCGGAATCCATGCTCATCCCGTCGGCGCTCCTGGCGCTGGCCATTGTCCTCCTCGCGTTGTCGCTCCGCGTGGTCAAGGAATATGACCGGGGCGTGATCTTCTTCCTTGGCAAGTTCACCGGCGTACGCGGACCCGGCCTCATCATCCTGATTCCGATACTGGAACAGATGACCAAGGTGACGCTGCGCACGATCACGATGAACATTCCGTCGCAGAAGATCATCACGAAAGACAACGTGTCGATCGACATTGCCGCAGTCGCGTACTACCACATTGTCGATCCCAAGAAGTCGGTCATCGCCATCGAGAACATCAACTCGGCCATCAACCAGATCAGTCAGACCACGGTACGCAACGTGGTGGGCCAATTCAGCCTCGATCAGTTGCTGTCTCAGACGCTGGATATCAACGCGAAAATCAAGGATGTCATTGATGGACATACGGAGCCGTGGGGTGCGCAGGTCACCGCGGTCGAGATCAAGGACATCACGCTGCCTGACAATATGCAGCGCGCCATGGCCAAGGAGGCCGAAGCAGAGCGCGAGCGTCGCGCCAAAATCGTGGCCGCCGAAGGCGAATTTCAGGCGGCGGTGAAGCTGGGTGAAGCGGCGGATATCATTGCGGCGCATCCGGTGGCACTGCAACTGCGCACTTTGCAGACGATGGCCGAGATCAGCGTCGAGAAGAACTCCACGATCATCTTCCCGGCGCAATTCATGACCACGGTGCACGAGGCCGTCAAGATGATTCGCGGGGACGGGGCGGCGTAGGAGATCGCGATCGTTTGCCCGCTTACTGCGGGATGCCTGCGGTGCGCAGCAGGGCCTGGTAGCGCGGCAATGAACCCAGGGCGCGCTGGACCGTCGGGAATTGCAGGGCGGACAATCCACCCGGCGATCGAAGACGGATGGCGGTTTCGAACTCAGGCATCGCCCGATTGACCTCGCCGATGGCGGCGTAGAGCCATCCCTTACGCGCTGCATCGAGTCCGGGATTGTATGAACGGATCGCGCCGATGGCTTGTATGACAGGGCGTTTCGACGCCGGTGTCGCGTTCATCGTCACGAGAGCCCTTCCGATCTCGGCCAATGGCGGCACCAGCTGGAACTCGCGGCCCATCGTGGCAAAATCGCGCTTCATACCGGCGATCTCGCCAAGCCAAATGTGCGCGAACAGATACGTGGGACTGAGGGTCAGGGCAATGCGCTCGCTGGCCGCCGCGTCGTCGAGTCGCCCGCTGAAGGTGAGCGCCGTCGCATAGGTGTGTCGCACACCGGCCGACGCCGGCTCGAGTTGCACGGCACGCTCGGCTTCGGCCATGGCCTCGTCGTAGCGGCGCAGGGTCGACAGCAGCGCGCTACGCAGCGTGCGCGCCTGCGCGTTGTCGGGATCCAGGCGCAGCGCAACACCGAACTCGCGGTCGGCTTCGGCCCATCGCCAGCTGCCATCGGAGAGCACTGCGCCCAGCGAGACACGGGCCTCGCTGAGCGTGCTGTCGAGCGCGATGGCGCGACGGGCCGCCGAGGCGGCCTTGGTGAATGCCACGGAGTCGGAGACTTTCGCCTGTGGGAAGTACGGCATGCTGGCGTAGGCGTCGGCGAGGCCGGCCCAGGCGCGCGCGTATGCTGAATCCCGCGTGACCGCCTGTGTGAAGAATGCGACCGCCTCGCGTATTCCCTGTTCCGAGGACTTGGCCAAGCTGAACCGTCCCTGCAGGTACGCGTTGTGGGCCTCCGGATCGACGGTTTCCACGCGCTGAATCGCCTGCCGCTCGCCCGCGAGCAGCGTCAGGTTGAGCGCACTGGCCACCTGCTCGGCTATCTGCGCCTGCACCTTGAAGAGCTCGCCCGGCGCCAAGCCGGCGGTCATGCGATCGGTCCAGAGCGGGGTGTCGGCGTCGGCGCGCACCAACTCCGGCGTGACACGGACTTGTCCGGTGCCATCGGCCAGCCGCTCGGTGCGCACGGTTCCCTCGAGCACGTACGTCACGCCCAGTTCCTTCGCGATCTCGCGCAGCGGTTTGGTCGATCCCTTATAGCTCAGTGACGTGGTGCGCGAGATCGTGCCGATCGAGGAGATCGTGGTGAGGCGCGAGGTAATCTCCTCGGTGAGGCCGTCGGCGAAGAACTCGTCTTCGGCCGAGCCGATATTGCGGAAGGGCAAAACGGCGATGAGCGGCCGCTCGGCTGCCTTGCCTGACGTTGATGATCGCAGGCTGAACCAGATGCCGACGCCCGCCACGACAATCACCGCAGCGCCGACGAACCACACCATGCGGCGGCGTGTGCCCCGCGTTGCCGTCGCGAGCGTGGGCGACGACCTATCGCCTGTCGTCGGTGCGCGCAGCGCGGCGATGAACTGCGCGGGCGTCTGGAAACGATCGGCCGGCGCCTTGGCCATCGCCCGCGCCAGTGCGACCGCGACGTGAGGCGGCGCGAGCGGTCGCAGCTGAGTCACTTCTGGCGGCGGAGTGACCAGGTGCTGGCGCATGAGACTTTCTTGCGTGGGTCCCGAGAACGGGGGCTGTCCGGCCAGCATCTCGTAGAGGACACACCCCAGCGCGTACACATCGCTGCGCCCGTCGAGTTCGCGCTCACCGGCGGCCTGTTCCGGGCTCATATACGCCGGCGAGCCCACGACAATTCCCGTGCCGGTCAGCGTGCTGCCGCGCACTTCGGACAACGCGCGCGCGATGCCGAAGTCGGCTACCCGCGCCTGGTTACCCGAGAGCAGGATGTTGTCGGGCTTGATGTCGCGGTGTACGACACCCAGCGCATGCGCGTAGGTGAGCGCGTCGCCCACGGCGCGCGTGATGTCGAGCGCATCGTCGACTGGCAGTTGCCGTTCGCGCGATAACCGTTCGCGCAGTGACTCGCCACGCACGAACGGCATCACGTAGTAGAGGATGCCATCAGCATTGCCGGAGTCGAGCAGCGGCAGTATGCCGGGATGGTCGAGGCGGGCCGTGACGGCGATCTCGCGCAGGAAACGGTCGGCGCCGAGTGCGCCAGCGACTTCGGCGCGGAGCACTTTGATGGCGACCTCGCGACCGTGTCGCAGGTCTTCGGCCAGGTACACGGTCGCCATGCCACCCGCGCCGATCTCGCGGATCACGCGGTAGCGGTCGGCGAGCGCCGATGTCAGTTGGCCGAGCGTGTCACCCATGGGTGGGAAACTAACTCCGAGTACGGGGTCAGCGCTGCACGATGTGACGATGGAGTATGCCGCACGTGAAGGCGCCGCGGAATCGTACAGGCCATCACGTCGATTCGTGGGGACGGGGTGTGATCGCCACCGGCTCATCGCTTACGACGCGCCCGTCGAGAATCCGCACTACGCGATCGCTCTCCGCCGCAATCGCCTCGTCGTGCGTGCTGATGAGAAACAATGTCCCGAGTTCGGCACACAGTTCCCGCATGAGCACGAGCACCTGCTCGCCCGTGTCCCGATCGAGATTGCCGGTGGGTTCGTCGGCGAGAACGATGTCGGGGGCATTCATCAGCGCGCGGGCAATCGCCACGCGTTGCTTTTGACCGCCGGACAGCTTGGTGGCGCGAAAGTGCATGCGATCGGCCAATCCCACTCGGCGCAACAGCTCCACGGCGCGCGCGCGGTCGGCGTCCGGGGTATGACTCCGTCGCGGGTACGACGGAAACAGCACATTCTCCAGCGCGGTGAAGTCTGGCAACAGATGGTGAAACTGGAACACGAAGCCAATGTGCAGATTGCGAAATCGCGTGACCGATTGCTCGTCGAGGGTGCTGAGTCGATTGCCCACCAGCTCCACTTCGCCACTGGTGGGTTTGAGCAGCGTGCCGAGAATGGCGAGCAAAGTGCTCTTGCCACTGCCGGACGGGCCCATAAGTGCCACGAATTCGCCGCGACGGAAGGTGAGGTCGATGCCCTTCAGGACCTTCGTTTCCTCTTCGCCATCCACGTACGTCTTGGTGAGATCCGAGAGACGCAGCACGACGTCGGTCATTGCTGGATGACCTCGACCGGGTCGACGCCGCTGGCGATGCGCGCCGGCAGCAGTGCCGCAATGGTGGAGGCGACTGTGGCGATCGAGACGGCAAGCCAGTATTCACCCAGTGCGGGATCCACCGGGAGGCCGAGCGAGCCATCAGCGCGCCGAGTGACGATGGTGATGAGGTTGGCGAATCCGTACCCGAGGCCCGCCCCAAGCAGTGAGCCGAACAGTCCGATGAAAAATCCCTGGAGCACGAAAATCCAGGTCACCGACGCACGCGAGACGCCCATGCTGCGCATGATGCCGATTTCGGACTTGCGCCGGATGGCCGACAGCAGGAGCTGACTGGCGACCGCGATGATGATCAGCAACACGGCGAAGAACTTCACCAGATCGCCCGTGCTGCCCTGTGCGGTGAGCGCGTCCTGCAATCGCCCGTTCTCCTGGATCCAGTCCACGCCTTCGAGTCCGGTCAGGGCCGAGAGGCGTTCGGCCAGTGCCGGCGCCGCGAAGATGTCGGTGATCTTGAGTTCGATGCGAGTGACGGCGCCCACCACCTCGAACATGCTCTGCGCCGTGGCCAGATCGGTGAAGGCGAGTCGCTCGTTGGCCGAGGCGTTCTTCACGTCGAACACGCCGCGAATGAGGAGCGCCCGCTCGCGCCCACGATCGCTGCGAATGCGCAGGCGTTGGCCCGTCGTGACGCCCAGCTGTTCGGCGATCTTCACGCCAATCAATACTTCGCCTGGTGCCAATGCTGACGTGCCACGCTCAATACCGGCCGCGATGTCAATCATGGCGCTTTCTTTGCCCGGCTCATAGCCGGTCACTTGCACCGGGAGGATCTTCTCACCGCGTTGGATGAACCCCGCGCCCGCCACGGATGCCGCGACGCTCACCACGCCAGGGAGTCGTTCGACCGATTGAACAATGTCCCGCCACCCGTTGATGACCGCGCGTGGTTCGTTGCCACGCTGGACCGCCAGTAGCGTTCGGACGTCGGCGCGCTCGCGCAGTTGGCGCGGCAATCGCGGCGCCGGCTGCAGCCGTACATGAGCGATGTTGCCGATCACGTCGTTGGTGAGGCTGACCGCGAGGCCGTTGATCAGCGCGGCCATGAACGTGAACACGACAATCCCAACGGCGACGCCGGAAAATATCAGCAGTGTCTGCAATCGTCCGCTGCGGATATAGCGCAGCGCCACGCGAAGCTCAAAGGGCATCGGGTCCCGGCTTGGTACGCACGACCAGGCCCGCCCGAACGAGCTTTGGCGAGAGCGCCATCGTATCACCCGGCTTGATCCCGCCGGTCACGACAATGTGCGGTGACGGCCAGTCGATCACCTGGACCGGTTGTCGCACGATGGTATCGCGGCGCACCAGCATCACATACGGCTCGCCGCCGAGCCCCGCAACGGCGGCACGGGACACGGTGGTCGCTGCGGGATGCGTGGCAACAACCAGATTCACGTCCACCGAAAGCCCGGCTGGTAGCCGAGGCGCCACACCGACGAACGCCAACCGCACTGGCACGGCGCCGCTGGATTCACTCACCCGGCGGCCGATGGTGCTCACTCGCGCCGCGAGCTGCTGACGCTCGCCAGTGAGCGGCGAGACGGTCGCGTCGAGTCCTACGCGCAGTTCGCCGAGGTACTGCTCGTCGATCTCCACTGCAATCTCGGCGCCGGTGGCGGTGGCGAGCTCGTAGAGTACCGTTTGTGGTGTGACGTTCTGTCCTGGATCAACCGGACGAGCCAGCACATAGCCGTCGATGGGCGACACCAGCGTGAAGTCCCGCAAGCGGGATTCCGACTCGCTCACCAGGGCTTCGAGTTGACGCACCGTTTCGCGTGCGGTTTCGAGCGCGAACTTGGCAGTCTCCACGTCGCGCGGTGCTACGCCGCCGGAGGCAAGTAGGGTCTCCAGTCGCTTGTACTCGAGTTCGCGTTGCTGGACATCGAGACGGCGCGCGTTCACTTGCGAGCTGGCCTGACGGATGGCGGCGCGCGTCGTTTGCGCATCGAGCCGGGCCAGCACGTCGCCCCGTCGCACTGCGTCGCCTTCCTCATGCGTGAGTGAGAGAATGGTGCCGGCCACCAACGACTGCACGCGATTGGCCAGGCGCGGGCGAACCCGGCCGGTCAGGGCCAATACGCGCACGGCATTCTCCGTGCGGGCCGTTGTGACTTCAACGAGGGGCGGCCGTGCGGCGAGGCGGCCATAGCCCGTATACAGCGCCCCGGCGATGGCCAGCAGGACGACCAGGGGCAGGAATCGGCGGAGCGTGCGCATCGAGAGGGGTTAAGGAGATCCGGCAGGGAGCTGAACGCTGCCGGACCTTCAAAGGATCCACAGTTCCGGGCGCAGACGCAATGTGACGTTTGCCCGGTACTCACTGGCCGAAGACGGGGCGGAACGATTGATTGGGTCGTTGGCGGAACGCGTACCGGCGCCTCCTCTCAGTTCGAGGGCAGGCGCCCGGCGGATGTCGTCCTCAAGCGGAGCTACCCAGCGCATGCTCGTCACTCTCGTCTCCTTCTTGCTGCTGTTTTCCCCAGGTTTCGCACCGAGTCTGGATGCGTATGCACGGCAGCCGCTGGATGTCGAGCACTACCGTTTCGCGCTCGCGCTTTCTGACAGCACCGATCGCATCGCCGGTGAGGCGACCGTGCGCATGCGAGTGTTGGCGCCGCTCGCCACGGTCTGGCTTGACTTGGCAACCGTCAGTTCGGCGCGGCAGGGACGCGGCATGACGGTGAGTTCGGTCACGCGGAACGGCACATCGCTGCGTTTTACGCATGCCGACGATCACCTGACCATGACGCTGGACAAGGCGGTGGCCGCGGGCGAAACCATCGAGCTCGTGGTGCGGTACGGGGGCATTCCTGCCGACGGGATGCAAATCAAACCCAACCCGCATGGCGACCGCACGTTCTTCTCGGACGATTGGCCCAACAAGGCCCATCATTGGCTGCCAATGATCGACCACATCGCCGACAAGGCTACCATGGAAATGAACGTGGTCGCACCGGCGCACTATCAGGTGATCTCCAACGGACTCCGCATGGAGGAAACGGACCTGGCTGGCGGTATGCGCCGCACCGTGTGGCGCGAGTCGGTCCCGATTGCCCCGTGGCTCTATGCGTTGGGGGTAGCGCGTTTCGCCGTGCAACATGTCGGCGACTACCACGGCGTGCCACTGGAGACGTGGGTGTTTGCGCAGGATCGCGACAAGGGCTTCTACGACTTCGCGGTGCCCACGAAGGATGTGCTGTCGTTCTACAGCGAGTTCGGGGGGCCGTATTCGTACGAGAAGCTGGCCAATGTGCAGTCCAACTCGGTGAGCGGTGGCATGGAGTCGGCGTCAGCCATTTTCTACTCGGCGGGCAGTGTGTCCGGCACGCGGTCGCTGCGGTGGCGCAACGTGGTCATCCACGAGATTGCGCACCAGTGGTTTGGCAACGCGGTCACGGAGAATGACTGGAACGACGTCTGGTTGAGCGAAGGATTCGCCACGTACTTCACGCTGTTGTTCATCGAACATGCGTACGGCCGCGACGAGTTCGCCGATGGACTGCGCAGTTCGCGCAAAACGGTGCTGGACTTCTACGCCAAGACGCCCGACTACCGCGTGGTGCACGAAAACCTGTCGGACATGGCGCAGGTGACCACCGGCATGACGTACCAGAAGGGCAGCTGGACGCTGCACATGCTGCGCCAACTGATGGGTGACGACAGGTTCTGGACCGGCATTCGCGACTACTACGCGCGCTTCCAGAACAAGAATGCCTCCACCACCGATTTCCGTTTGGCCATGGAGCGCGCGTCGGGGCTCGATCTGCAGGCGTTCTTCCAGCAATGGCTGTATCGCGGTGGCGTGCCAGCGCTTGAAGGCACCTGGCAGTGGAATGCCACGGCGAAACAGCTGGTGGTGGAGGTGTCGCAGACACAAGCGGGCGAACCGTTTCGGTTGCCCGTGGAGATCGGGATGACGCTGCCGGGGGCACGCGTGCGAACAGAACGGTTCGAACTCACCGGGCGATCGGGACGGTTTACCGTCGCGATTGATCAGGAACCGACTGCCGTGGAACTCGATCCGCACGTGCGACTCCTGATGGATGGTCGACTCACGCACCGGTAGCACCCCGCCGACGCAGGTGCGGGAACGACGGACAGGAGATCGGGGTTTCCCCGACACGGTATTCCTGCGGCCAACGTAGCGATCAGACAGGGAATGTCCGTTCCGTCACTACGGAGGCAAAGATGATTGCCGATCGCCGCTGGCCCCGAGGTTTGGTGATCGCCGGGCTTGTCGCCATGGTTCTGGGTGCCGTCGATCCCATGGAAGGGTCGATTGTCATCCTCGCCGGTTCTGCCCTCGCGGCACTTGGCAGTTCGTTAACCCATAGTCGTCACGCGCCCATGTTGCTGTGGTCGTTCGCGCTGGTGCTCTTTGGCGTCGGCTCCATGTGGGTGTTCAGCTTCTTTGGCGGCTTCGGCGGCACGACGGGTACATCGAAATGGTGGATGGTGACCATCGTGCCATATCCGATTGGCTGGCTGCTCGGGCTGCTTGGCTGCTGGCGGCGCCTGCATGAGGCACCGAACGTATCCACCGCTACGTGATGGTCAGCGGGACCGCCGGGAGGGCCCTGGCGTAGCGAGTGGCGCGACTAGCGCGAGTGACTTGAGTCGGCGGCTACGCGTCACGCCTGGACGACCCGTCGTGCGGCGGGAGTAGCGGCAATGGGGTGGAGTACGGCGCATACAGTTGGAATGCCACGACGGGTGCGTTCGCATTCGTGACTGGCCCCGTCGATTCGAACGGCGGGTGCGGCGTCTTCAACAGCATCTCAACGCCGCAGGCGGGATTGAGTGGCACGCTGGTGAAGAACGGCAACGTGCTGACGCTCACCGTCGCTGGTGGCACGATGGTGTTCACGGCGGTCACGTCCACGCCGAGCACGTTTCTTGGCAGCTTTCAGGTCGCCAACGAGCAGGACGGTAGCGTGATTCTGCTCCAACCGGACAATACCTACCTGGTCGTTCATACGCAGGTGAACGGCGCTGGGAATACCGGCATTAGCCTGGGGTACGAGCGCGGCTGCTACACGGCGACCGGCGCAACGCTCACATTCAGCCTCTCGGCGTCCTGTCGGCCTGATGGGCTACCGGCGCTGGATCTCAATGGCAAAGCGGGCTTCTCAGACGGCGGGTTGGGCGTCCCGATTCCCTACGTCATCACCGGACCCAACACGATCACCTTCGGGGGAGACACGTTTCTGATACGCATCCTGCAGAATTGAGGAGCGTGGCCTCCAAACGGTCCGATCGCTCTGGACGGACGTTCGTAACCAACCGACTATTCAGGAGTCACCGCATCGGCCTGCGTCACCCCATCGGAGCACCTCATGTCCAGCCGCCCAGCCCGACGTCAGTTCCTGTCGCAACTCGCCGCGTCCGGCGCGCTCGCGGCCGGCTTTGCGCCGACGTTTCGCTTCGATCCGCCAAACGGGCTGCCTGACGATACGCCCTTTGCGCCAAACGCCGAGGATTCAGACGCCAAGGTCTTCGCCGCGGCGCGCAAGCAGTTTCTCTTCCCAACCAACGTTACGTACTGCAACACCGGCACGCTTGGCGCGTCCCCGCGTGAAGTGATGACGGCGCTCGTGGGTGGTCTGCAGAATCTGGAACGAGACCTCCCCGACTGGCCGTATTTTCAGGCCGATGGCGAGCCGCTGACCGGCTATCAGCAGCTGGCTGACTTTCGTGCCGAAGCGGGCGCGTTCATCAATGCACCGGTGGACGAGATTGCCTTCACGCAGAACGCAACGATGGGCATGAGCATGATTGCCAATGGACTTGACCTGGCGTCAGGTGACGAGGTGGTTACTACCGATCAGGAGCATTCCGGCGGCATTGGCGGCTGGCTGTTGCGCGGCAAGCGGCATGGGGTCGTGGTGAAACAGGTCCCCATGGAGGCCGCATTCGCGAAGGGGCCCGACGCGATTGTGCAGGCGTTCGCCGACGCCATCACGCCGCGCACGCGGGTGGTGATGTTCAGCCAGATCACGTCGGGGTTGGGCGTACGACTGCCCACACGCGAATTGTGCACGCTGGCGCACGATCGCGGCGCCCTGGCCATTGTGGATGGCGCGCAGGCCATTGGTCAGGTCAAGGTGGACGTCAAGCAACTGGGATGCGACGCGTACGTAGCCAGCCCGCACAAGTGGCTGTTGGCCCCCAAGGGCACGGGCATTCTGTACATCACGCGGGCACTGCAGCCGCGGGTATGGAGCACGCTGGCCAGTGGCGGTTTTGACGACGACACCACCGGCGCGTTTCGCTTCATGCACTACGGCACGGGGAGTCTGCCCGTGATGCACGGCCTGCGCGCGGCCATCAAGTTCATCAGTGCCATTGGTATTGACCGCATCGAGCGCTGGGACGGCATGCTGACCAAACGTTTGCGTGACGGATTGGCACGCATTCCGTTGGCGCGCGTGGCGTCACCCGGTGACGCCCGTCTGGCGGCCGGGATCACCACGTTCTCGTTCAACGGTCAGCCGGGGCGCGACCTGCAGAATGCCCTCTGGGAGCGGAAGATTCGCGTGCGGGCGCAGGGCGGGAGTCGAGGCGTGCGGCTATCCGCGCACCTGTACGTCAGTCCGGCCGATATCGATCGGGTGGTCGAGGTGACGGCGGCGATGAAGCGAATCGGGTAAGTATGGTCAGCAGTTGCTGACACCAACTATTGTTCGCAACAGGCACGGAAAATTCGAGTCGGTGCCGGCCCGGTATAGCGTGAAGTCCACCACCACCGTCCCGTTCGAGGTGACCGTCACGGTCTTTGTCAGGGAGGTCGTGGAGACGTAGCCTTCGCGCGGGATGACCCGCACGAGATACACGCCGGCGTCAGCGACTCCGATGTCGACGGTGCCGTCACCCTGTGTGCGGGTGTCGAGTCGCGTCGCCGTTGGCAGTGTCACGATCACCTGGTTGCGGCCCGCTGGCGCGCCGCGGTCATCCCGCAGGCGGATACTGATGACTGTCGCGTCGGGGGCGGTGGCGCCGCGGGAGCTGCATGACGCGAGACCGACGAACAGCAGGACGGTGATGAGCGGGCGCATGGGAAGTCCTCAAACTGAATCCGTGTCGTGAAGACGGTGCGACGATCCCCACTCCTGAAATGAACCAAAGGCCCGGCGGGCGGGCAAGAGGAAGCCGCTGGCGAAGTCCATCCGGCGCACTCACTTTTATCCGGCCGCCACCGACCCACTGCCAGAGGAGCACCGCATGTGCCGCAATATCAAGACGCTTGCCAATTTCGAGCCACCCGCGACCGACGGCGAGATCCGCGCGTCCGCCCTGCAATTCGTGCGCAAACTGAGCGGGTCCACGCGTCCGTCAAAGGCGAACGAAGCGGCGTTCAACCGCGCTGTCGATGACGTGACGTTGGCCGCGGAGCGGCTCGTGCGATCCATGACCACGAACGCGCCGCCGCGCACACGCGAAGAGGAACTGGAGAAGGCGCGGGCGCGCAATCTCAAGCGATTCGGGTGAAAGCGGAGGGCGCTACACCAATCCGTGGGCGACCTTGCTGCGCTGCTCCTGCGCCTTGAAGGCACCAAAACGCGGTAGGAATTTGTCCCAGTCGATGATGTGCGCATCGATTTCGGGACCATCGATGCACGCATGTTTGCGCACCATCACGCCGTCAAGAATCACCGGCACCATGCAGGCACCGCACATGCCCGTCGCGTCCACCATGATCGAGTTGAGACTGGCAATGGTCCGCACACCATACGGTCGCGTGAGATCGCTCACCGCGCGCATCATGAGCGGCGGACCAATGGCCACCACCTCGGCGATCCGTCGACCCTTGCTCGTCACGTCCGCCTTCAGGATCTCGTCCAACGGTCCGGTGACGAAACCCTTCACCCCGAACGTGCCGTCATTCGACGTGTAGATCACGTCCAGTTGTTCGCCGTACTCTGCCTGGAGCCGCCCCACCCGCTCCTGCTCACCGGTCCAGAACAACAGGTTGGCCGAGCGGAAGCCGGCAATCAGTGTGACGTGATGGCCCATCCGCAGGTGCTCCCGCATGATCGGATACACGGGTGGCAGCCCCACGCCACCGGCCACGAACACGACCGTTTCATCGGCCGCATGCGCGTGCAGCTCGCTGGCGCGACCAAGCGGCCCGGCAATGCCGGCAAACGACTCGCCAACCGCCATCTTGTTCATCAGCATTGAGCTCGTACCCATCCCCTGAATCACGAGATCAATCGTGCCGGCCTCGGTGTCCCAATCGGCCAGCGTGAGTGGCACCAGTTCGCCGTCTTCCCACGCCAGTACGCGCACGAATTGACCAGCCTTCGCTGACGCCGCAATGAGCGGCGCGCGCACCGTGAACTCCACAATGCCACCGGCCAGGTCGACTTTGTTCACGATGGTCTGACTGGCCTGTCCGAGTTCGGTGTAGCGTGCTGCCCTTTCCACGCGCTCCTTGATCTCTTCAGCAGAGAAGGGAATCGCCCCGACAATCTCCCGCGCCGCGGCCTGTCCATCACCTGCCGCACGAATGGCCGTGGAACCGCCGCGCGCCGCATCGCCACCGGTGTACACGTCGGCAATCGACGTGCGCTGCGAGCCCGGCTCCAGTTCGATGGTGCCCCACTTCGACGTCTTGAGCCCCGGCTCCGCGTCGGTCATGATCGGGTTGGCCTTGTTGCCCAACGCCATGATCACCAGGTCCACCGGCACCCGCTCCGTGTTCCCTGTTGCGATCGGACTACGTCGACCGGTCTTGTCCGGCGGGCCGAGTTCGTTGACCTCGAGCACGGCATGACTGATGAAGTTCGTCACGGCATCGCCAATGAACTCGATTGGCGTGCGCAATGCCTTGAGCTGAATGCCTTCTTCCAGCGCGTGATGCAACTCCTCCTTGCGCGCCGGCATTTCCGACTGCGTACGACGATAGACAATCGTGACATTGGCGCCGAGTCGGCGTGCGGTCCGCGCGGCATCCATGGCCGTGTTGCCGCCGCCAATCACGAAGACTTCCTTGCCGTTGGTGTCGGGCAACGGCGTTTCGTACTTGTCGTCGATGGCGCGCATCAGATTCACGCGCGTCAGGAACTCATTCGCCGACATTACGCCCAGCAGGTGCTCGCCCGGCACATTCATGAACGTAGGCAAACCGGCGCCAGTGCCCACGAAGATCTTCCAGAAGCCCGCCGCCTTGAGGTCGTCCAGCGTAGCGGTCTTGCCCACCACGAAGTTGCGCACGAAACGACCGCCCAGCCGCGTGATCTTGTTGACCACGTCGTCAATCAGTTCGTTGGGCAGCCGGAATTCAGGAATGCCGTAGCGCAGCACACCGCCCAGCTCATGAAACGCCTCGAACACGGTGACGGGGAATCCTTCCACGGCCAGCAGATACGCGTTGATCAGCCCCGACGGGCCTGATCCCACCACCGCAATGGGTGGCTTGTCGCCGCGCACCCAGGGACTCACCACGCCGGCGAATCGCGGTGAGATGTCCGGGTTCACCAGTTTGTCGCGCTGCGGCAGATACCACTCCAGTTGACCAATCTCGATGGGTCGCTTGGTGTGCGCGCACACGCTCTGGCATTGCAACTCCTGCGGACACACGCGGCCGGTCACATTGGGAAGCGGGTTGCATCCCTCAATCAGCTCCAGCGCCTGCCGGAACTTGCCCTGACCCAGCAAGTCCAGCATCTCGGGAATGTGGATCTTGACCGGACAGCCGCCCTTGGGCTCGGGTTTGCCATGCACCAGGACACCCAGTTCGCATGGCCGATCCTGACACTGCTTGTCCCGCAGCACTTCAAGCCACACGAACAGCTCGACCTCGCGCGCCGAGTAGCCCACGTTCATGTAGCCCAGATAGCCCTGATTCACCAGCTCAAAGTCGTGTGAACGCTGTTCGGCGGGACGGATGTATGGTGGAATGTAGGCATCGCTTGGCCAACCCACCGACAGTCCTTTGAACATCGGGTACCGATCCGACAGATGCTCGTCGATGGCCTTGATGAACTTGCGCTTGAACTTGAGCGGCATTGCCCACAAAAAGCGCAACAGGATGGTGCTCATCTCATCGTCGCGCACCAGCAGGTTCCAGATGGTGCTCGTGAATGCCGCGCCCAGCGCATCCTGCTGGAATTCCCACGCAATGGCCTGCACGCCGTCGGCCACAAACATGCTGCGCAGCGACGTCGGGTCGGCCAGCAGTCGCTTCTTCAGCAACTCGATCTGCTTCTGGAAGAGGCTGACGGCATCGGTATGCTCAAGCTCTTCCAGCTGGCTGCGCGTCGCCTCCAGCGTGCGCGTGCTCTGCGCATACTGTTCCAGCTCGTCCTGCACCGGCAGCACTCGGCTCATCGAATGATCTCCGAATCGCAATTGGCGGCCACGCGGGCGACACGCGCAACAAGGTCGGGCGTGATGGTGACCCTCGAAAGCGCGCCCGGAATCATATGCGCGACGTCCTTGGTGACTCCGTCAACCACAATGCGGGTCTTCTCGAACAACTCGCTTACTTCCTGATAGCAAGTCTTGCAGTTGGTGCAGAGCGCCACGTCTTCGTCGCGTAGCATGGGCAAGCCGGCCACGCCCGCCGCCGTGCTCGCCGATGCGGTCGGCACCGCGGCTACCGCCACCGCACCGGCGGCGGCAGTTGTCGCTCCGGCCATCGCGCGGCTTCCGCCAAAGGGCGATAACGCCGCCGCCAAACTGCCAGCCGGCGCGCTGGACGCCGCCGCCAGTTCACTCATCGCGCGCGCGATCACATCCAGTGACGACTCACGCTGCACGACCGATTCCTGATACCGCTGCTGCAGCGCCGCGACTTCCACGTGATGCGCCGCATCCAACTTCTCCACCTGACGTCCCGCCAGAATCTGCAGCGTGCGCCAGTACTTCCGGCGCTCTTCCACCAGGTGAACGATTGTGTTGGAGACCTCCATGCGAATCAGCTGCTTCTCATCGTCCGTCGCGAACACGAACGGCGTCTTGCCAACCCGATCCAGCGCCGACAGCGTGACGTATTCGTGAATAGGCACCGCACGCGCACCTGGTGACAGCAGGCGGAATTGCTTCCGGAAGCGCGTTTCCTCCTGTGCAAACGTGGCCGGGGTGAGTGGCACCGGCAGCAACTTGGTTTCGCCGTTCTCGACGTACTCGAGCGAACTGGTGGTCCAGTCCTGATCGAGGTCCGGGTTGCCTTCCAGCGAAAAGCGCCCGTACAAATCGTTCCCGCGACGCGGGTCGTGCACGAACACCGGATTCATGCGGCTTTCCACGGCGAGTCGCGACCGTTGGCTCGCCGCCGCGTCGGCAATGCCGTGCTCGGCCTGACAAGGCGTATAGACGTCCAGCACGGCCGGTGATGCGGAGTAATTGAGATACTCCATCACGTTCTTCAGGAAATGCCCCTGCAGCGACGTGGACGTTTGCACGACAAATACGTTCGGATGGAACGCGGCGATCAGCCCGAGTTCCTTGCGATCTTCCTGCTTGCCCGCATGTGCGGCGCCAAAGCGTGTCAGATCGGAGTCCTGCCCCGTGAGGCTGGCGGTCGACGTCTGTCCACCGGTGTTGGAGTACACACCGGTGTTGAGCACCACCACCTTGATCGGCGTACTGGTGGTGAGTAGCCGAGACAGTGCGCCAAAGCCAATGTCGTACGTGGCGCCGTCGCCACCCATGCTGACAACAGTTGGCAGCAGCGCCAACTCCTGCGGCGTGAACTGATTCCAACCAAAGAAGCGCAGCGCCTGGTCGTGTACCGTCGGATCGTAGGCGTTGTCGAGTTCCAACCGCGCGACGCGCAGCGCCTTGATGTCGTCCAGGGCGGCCGCCGCTATGCCTTCGAACAGCCCCTTCGCCACTGCCGGTGTGTCCTGGAACAGACTGTTCACCCACGGATCGTTGTACGGATTGAATGGGAACGTCGAGGCATACACACTGCTGCACCCGGTGGCATTGGCGATCACCGCCGACGCGGGACCGTTGCCTGTGGGTCCGCTTTCCAGCAGGTAGAGCCGCTTCTCCAGGGTCTCGATGGCGCGTGCAATGCGCTCCGCACGCGTGGGGTCATCGAGCACCGTCGGTCGTTTCGCATGCAGTCGGCCAATCAGGGCATCCAGCTCGCGGATGTGTTCCTTGCGGCGCTTGGCGTGGATGGCGTGGTTGAGCGAGGTGACGAGGCGAATGGCCGTGACTTCACCGCAGCCGCGACAGGCGCCATGCCCGCCGGTGGTGGCATAGTAGTTGGCGCGCGCCAGCATCATGCGTTTGATGTCGCCGCCTTCCTTGACGGCGGTGTCGACGAAGCGGGTGGGCGTGTCGGCGGTCTGGCTCAGGAATTCAAAGCGCGCCTGCAGCGTTTCAAGGATCGTGGCGTCCTGCACGCGCGGCTGCAGGGCACCCGGGCCGCACACGTCGATGCACTCCATGCAGCCACTGCACTTCCACGGGTCGATGGCCAGCGAGAAGAGACCGCCGGCACCCGCCTTTTCCTTCTCCATGGCGTCGAAGAACGGTCGAGTGCGCGCCACTGGATATGTCGACAGCACGTCAACCAGTCGGCCGAGATTGCGCTTGAGCGTGGGACTGTCGTCGGTATCGACGCTGGCCGCCGCCTCAGCAACGGCCGCATGCAACGGCCGAGTGTCCTTGCTGGCGCGGTAGAGCTCACGCACCGCCGCGCTCAATCCATGCACCTGTTCGCGCAGGGCTATGCGCTGCGGCTCGGCTATGTCCAGCTGTTTGATACCCGTCAGCAGCAGGTCGTGAATGTCGTGCACCGTATTGGGGATGGCCGCATCGGGGCACACCAGCGTGCATTCCATGCACCCGGTGCATTGATCGGCCAGGAACTCCGGGACTTCGCGTCGGAACAGGCCCTTGTCCTTCCAGGCGGCGCTGCCGGCCGGGATGAACATTCCCGTGCCAGGCAGCACCGGCGATTCGCCAATGGTGCCATCGCGGAATGGCGCACCGATCATCTGTTCGTAGTAGTCGGGGTCGAACATCCCCTCATTGGGCGCGCATCCGTTGTGACGACACATGCCCGCCGAGATGGCGATGGTGCGGCGCGCCTTCGTGGCCACCTGCGTTTCGAGCTCAGCGAATTCGGGTGCGTCGTACTCCACGCGCTGCACGGCCTCCAGCCCTTCTGCCATCACGGAGAGGTTGCCTTCCACCACCGCGCCGCCTTTGGACCCGAACTTCTTGGAGATCTGTTTGCGGATCTTGTCGAGCAACACGTCGCGTGGTGCGTCCGCTGCAATGCGGTCCACATGGCCGCACACTGCGCCAATGAACGCGATCCCCATCATGCGGGTCTCAAGTTCGGGCGTGGGCGCATGGCGCTTGGCCACCGCAAAGCCGTCGAGAATGAAGAAGCGGATGTGTCGCGCACGAATAGTCTTGCGCGCCTGCTCGGGCAGTTCCTTCCACACCTCAATCGGCGACAACGTGGACTGCAACACGAACGTGCCGCCGTCAATCAGGCCGCGCAGCGGATTGGTGTGACTAAACACTTTGTGATCGGGTGAGATCACAATCTCCACGTCTTCCAGTTCCGCATTGGTGAGCTTCACCAATTCCGGACTGAGCGTGATGTAATAGTTGGTGGGGCACCGCTCTTTTCCGAGCCGTACTTGGGCGCGGCTTTCGAATGCAGATCCAGCGCGCCGGCCAGAATGTCGGTGATGAGTTTGCCCGTGGCGATGGTGCCATAGCCTCCCACCGAATGGAACCGAATACGAAACGCCTCCGGCGGCAGCAGTCGCGGATTGGGCTCCGTTTCCAGTGCCATGAGTTCCGTTTCCGGATACGCGACTCGCAACCGGTCTTGCAACGCGGCCAACGACGGCGACGGGTTCTTGGCAAAGAACTGCGAACCCAGATACACGAAGGGCGCGTTGGTGGTCTCCATGTTCTTGTAGGCCGCCACCAGATGGCGCGGCTGCAAGTCATGCGCGCCCAGTCCGAAAATGGCCGTCGTCATCTTGGGCAGTGTTTCAATGACGGGAATGCCCGGATGACGAATGCCGCTGGCATTCTCTACGCCCTTGAAGAGGGCCTGCGTAACCAGACTGGCCAGCGCCGTCACATCCGACCGTTCCAGCACGGTAACCGCCTTCTTGCCGCGCAGTGCTTCCACCAACTCCGCTTCGGGAAACGGCTGCAGCAACTTCACCGAGACCACGCCCACCTTCTTCCCCTGACTGCGCAGATAGGTGGCCACGGCCTCGGCATCGTCCGTGACGGAACCCAAACCTACCAATACCGTTTCGGCGTCGTCGCACAGAAACGTGTTGATCGGCTTGTACGTGCGTCCGGTCAACTGTGCGTACTCGGCCATGGCCTCGCGCACGAAATGCGGCACTTCGCTGACGAAGTGCGTGCGATGGTCTACCGAGCCGGCCTGGAAGTCCGCCTGATTCTGGACGCCGCCGGTGAGTCCGGGGTTGTTGATGTCCACCAGCGCCGGCACGCGCTGCCGGGTGCCCTTCTCGAAGGCATTGATCCACTGGCGTTTCCAAGGCGCCTGCAACTCCTCCGGACTCCACGCCAGCGTGGCGTCAATGCCGGCGCCCGTGTTGTCGCGCTCGATGGCGTCCGCGTTGGAGACCAGGTGCACAAGAATCTGCTCGTAGTGGCCCGGCGCGAGATCGGCGCGATGCCGGCCCAGGTATTGCTCCAACTGGTACACTCGTCCCTTGGCGCCAAACAGCATTTCCTGTGCCACCGTCGGCGCCTTCATGCGACCTGACGGATCACCGAGAAAGACGCGCAGCAACTCGGGCTCGGGCATGAGCGCTTCGCTCATCATGTGACTGGTGGCGAACCCGTCCATGGCGTTTGCCACCGGAATCAGTGACGTGGCGCTGACCTTGTATGAGATCGCCGCGAGATCGGCCGCTTCCTGCGGGTTGGAGCCAAACAGGATGGTGTAACCCGACTGCAGCAGCGCGTACACGTCATCGTGGCCGGCCATCACGTTCAGCGAGTGTTTGGACACCACGCGCGCGGCAACCTGCAGCACAAATCCGCCCACCTTCTTGCCCACGGTGACGTAGTGCGATTCCATTCCGTAGAGAATGCCCTGGCTGGACGAGGCATTCGATACATACTTGCCACCGGTCAGGGCCGCGCCCAGGGCGCCACTCTGCGCGGAATGTTCACCTTCCGGTTCGAAGAAGAACGGGTGCTTGCCCCACACGTTGCAGCCGCCGGCGGCGCGGAACGCCTCGAAGAGCTCGGAAATTTCGGTAGAGGGGGTGATCGGATACCCGATGACGCCGCCACATACATGCCCCATCACTTCGGCTACGGCACCGTTGCCGTGGATGACCGTTTCGATGCCGGGGAATCGCACACTCATAAGTCGTATCCGTGTCGAGGATTGTGTAATTACGATTCACGTATGCGCTGTGCGCGCAGCGCCGCAATAGGGCGAATTCCTGAGACGCGATGGCATTGTGATGACGATCATCGGTCTGGAGTTTCCGACAAAATCATGCGGATTCCTGGTTTGTCGGGTGTTCCCTGATGGATCGTACGAGTCGTCGTCGCACGTTATAGCGACGAGCCCGGCAGCACCCTGCCGATGTCCGGTTGCGTCCCGTTCCCGCCTCTCACTTCGGGGAGCCTGTGCAGCGCGTCATTCGTCGCATCGGCGCGTTGGTTGGTGCGCTTGCCGTTGCCATCATGGTCTTCGTGGTCGCCGCCTCACTCGACCTGGGCGTGCTGCCGCTGGCGGTGATGGCCCTGGCCGCATTTCTGGTGAGCGGATACGCTCTGCTGCGGTTCAGCCTGCGCTTTGACACGTCGCCGGCAGTGCAGGGCGACCGGCGCGTTCCGGTGTGGCGATGGCTGGTTGGCGGTGCGGCGGCATACGCCATGGCCGCACAGTTGCTGGTGGGCACGGCTCCGTCTCACGATGTGGTGGCCCCGACGCCGACGCCCGACACGAAGTTCTGGACCCTGGGCAATGGGTCGCGTATCGCGTACGAGGTAGCGCCCGCAACGGGCGCGTCGCGGCACGCGCCCATCGTGGTGCTGCATGACGGTCCGGGAATGCCGGTGCTGCCGTTCCTGCATGCGCTGGGAAAGCGCCCGCTGGACTTCGTGCGTGACGACGGATACGACGTGTACTACTACGACCAATTGGGCGCCGGGTTGTCCGGACGTATCGACCTGACCGCCGCACCACCGTACACAGTGGCCCGTCACGTTGCCGATCTTGAGGAGATTCGGCGAACGCTCAACGTCCCGAAGATGGTCCTGTTTGGCACCGGATGGGGAGCGACGCTCGCGGTCGACTATCTGGCTGAGCACGCCGAGCACGTGGAGAAGCTGATTCTCGAATCACCGGTGGCCGTGTGGGCGCCGGCGTGGCCCGACCAGATCAGCCCGACGGCACGTGCGAAGATGACGGACGTGCAGGCGTCCGCGCTGGCGGCGTTGCAGCGTCCGCCGCTTCGTCTGGTGCTCGGCCGCATGATGGCTGACTTCAGTCCGCGCGCTGCGCACACCTTCATTGCGGATTGGGAGGGTGATCAGTGGTGGACGAAAACGACGGAAGAGTCCATCCGACTGGGTCAGCCCAACTACACCTGTCATACTGATCCGGGACAAGGTATTCCGGTGCCCTCGGGGTTGGGGTTCTTCGCCAACAGCTACACACTGGCCGACGCGGTGCGTCGACCTGATATCCGTCCGACACTCGCCAAAATCCCCACCAGCGCGCTGATCCTGCGCGGGACGTGCGACTACACCGATTGGCGCGTGTCGACGGAATACCTGCGCCTGTTGTCTGGCGCGCACTACGTGGCAATCCCGGCGGCAGGTCATTTCATCTGGCTTGAGCAGGAGTCGATGTTCGCCGAAGTCGTGCGTGCGTACTTGCGCGGTGAGGCCCTGCCCCTTGAGGCCTATGACCCCGCGCATCGGATGCCTCTACCGCGATAGCACGCGGGCGAGCGGGCCGCCTAGCGTGGACAGTTCGTGTCTGAGAAGGCAAGTTGTCGGTCCCGCCTCTTGGCCAACAGCCGCCCCCTACCGGACAGGATCCAGAGCCCATTGCCCCCGCTTGCAGACTTCCAGGGACGCGTGGCGATCATCACCGGTGCGGCGCGCGGCCTTGGTCGCGCCGCCGCAGAACGCTTGCTCGATCGTGGCGCATCGGTTGCGGTCAACGTGCGCGAGCACGCGCGGGCCCAGGCGGTGGCCACCGCGCTCGGTGATCGAGCGTTTGCCGTGGCCGGCGACATTACCGCTGACGGCATGCCGAAGGACATTGTGGCGCGCACCGTGGCGCACTTTGGTCGCGTGGACATCCTCGTCAATAACGCGGCGCTGGCACGATCCACACGCTTCGACGACCTCACCGCCGATGAGTGGCGAACCGCCATGGAAGTAAATCTGACGGCGCCATTTCTGCTCATGAAGGCGGCGCTGCCAACCATGAAGGCCCAGCAGTACGGGCGCGTGGTGAACGTGTCGTCAACGGCTGGACGTATGGTGAGTACGTTGGGTGGAGCGCACTACACGGCGTCCAAGACCGGCTTGCTTGGCCTCACACGCGCCGCCGCGAAAGAACTGGGCCCGTTTGGCATCACCGTGAATGCCATCTGTCCGGGGATGATCGACACCGAGCTGACGCGCGAGTATGCCACGCGCGAACGGTTGGAGCAGCTGGCGGCGGGCTTCCCGGTGCCGCGCTTGGGAACGGCCAGTGAAGTGGCCGATTTGATCTGCTTCATTGCGTCCGAAGCGGCCGGCTACATGACCGGCACGGCGCTCGACATCAACGGTGGCGATCTGATGATGTAGCATGCATCGTCACCGGAAATGAATCCCAATCAAAACGCATGAACGAAAACACGCGGGTTCTGTTGTCGCTGGGGCTGGCCATAGCGATCGGCATGGCAATCGGGGCGACTGGCCATGTCGCGCTCCAGAATGCAGCCGACGCGGTCGGGCCGCTGGGGACGCTGTGGGTGAACGCCATCCGGATGACCGTCATTCCGCTGGTGGTGTCGTTGCTGATCACCGGGGTCGCGTCCACCTCGGACGTGAGCGCGATCGGTCGCCTGGGCAAGCGCATTCTGGTGGTATTCGTCGCCCTGCTGGCCGGCACGGCGGCGCTCGTCATGCCTCTGGCGCCGCTGCTCTTCTCGGTATTGCCCAGCGCCGCGGCGTCGCGGCCCTCGCTGCCGCCCGGCGCCACCGAAGCCGCCAGTCAATTGGTGTCCGGTGGTCAAAGCCAGACGGCGGGCGCCTGGCTGGTCTCGTTGATTCCTTCCAATCCGATCGCCGCGGCGGCGAGCGGAGCCATGTTGCCCCTGATCATCTTCACCCTGTTGTTTGCCCTGGCCATCGTGCGGGGCACGGCCGAGTCACGCGAACGCCTCTTGCAGTTCTTCGGCGCCATCGCCGATGCCATGCTGCTGCTGGTGCGCTGGGTCGTGCTGCTGGCACCTATCGGCGTGTTTGCCCTGGTGTTGCCGCTGGCGGTGCATGCCGGTGCTCAATTGGCGGGCGCGATCGGCTTCTACATCGCGGCGTACTCCGTGATGTGCGCAATCTGTGTGGTGCTGCTGTATCCCGTCGCGGCGTTTTTCGGGCACGTGCCGGTGCGCGCCTATGCCCGGGCGCTGTTGCCGGCGCAACTCATTGCGCTGAGCTCCAGCTCGTCCATTGCCGCTCTGCCCGCGCTGGTCGAAAGCGCGGACCATCTTGGCCTGTCAAAGCGCGTCACGGGATTTGTGCTGCCGCTGACCGTTTCCACATTCAAGATTGCTGCGCCGGTATCCTGGACCCTTGGTGCGCTGTTTGTGGGGTGGTTTTTTGGTGTGCCGGTGCACGCACGCGAACTGGCGACCATTGCGTTTGCGGCGGTCTTTCTGTCCTTCGGCGTACCCGGTGTGCCGCGCGGCGCCTTTATCATGCTCACCCCGTTGTTTCAGGCTATCGGTTTGCCCATTGAAGGCATCGGCATTCTGATTGCGGTGGATGCCATTCCGGATACTCTGGCGACGGCCTTGAACGTTTCGGGATATATGGCGGCGACGACCATCGTGGCCAGCGGGGAAACCACCGTCTGAACGTGGCGGGCACGACTTAAAATATTGAACCGCAGGGGACGCCGAGGGCGCAGAGGGTGAATAGCGACTCACGCAGAGAGCATGAACCGCCAAGTGCGCCAAGTTCGCGAAGGTGTACCTCCCGGTCCTTTGCGTCCTTCGCGTTCTTCGCGGTCAAACCCGTTGGCCTCTTCCACAGGTGCGTCCCCTGCGTCCCCTGCGGTTCAATGTCTTTGCTGAATCGCGCGGAAGAAGAGAGATTGCAGGAGCAAGAGCCCCGCGCTGTACTGGCGGGTCCCGTCGAGCCACCATCTGGAGCGTTCAGTATGTTGCACATCAGCATTCGTTGCGCGTTGACCACGTGCGTTGCCGCTGCAGGACTCGCCATGCCGCTCGCGCGCACCGCCGCGCAGGCGGGCCCTGTTCCGACACCCGAATCGGTGCTCGGATTTCCCGTCGGCGCCGACTTCAAGCTGGTCACGTACGACGAATCCATTCGCTACTTCCAGCGACTCGCCGCCACCAGCAACCGCATCAAGCTGCTCGATGTGGGCAAGACGTCCACGGGCCATGACTGGACGCTGGCCATCATCTCGTCGCCCGAGAATCTCGCCAATCTCGACCGACTGCGCGACATCGCGCAAAAGCTGGCACATCCGGCCGGACTCACCGACGAACAAGCGCGAGCACTGGCCAGGGAAGGGAAGGCGTTCGTGGATATCAGCGGGGGACTGCACGCCTCGGAGATCGCGGGTTCACAGCACACCATTCAGCTGGCCTACGACCTCCTGTCGCGCAACGACGACAAGACCAGGGCCATCCTCGGCAGCACGGTACTGATGCTGTGGCCCTCCATCAATCCCGATGGGCAGAACATCGTGGCCAACTGGTATCGCAAGAACGTGGGCACGCCGTACGAGGTGTCGCCGCTGGACGAGCTGTACCAGAAGTACATCGGGCACGACAACAACCGCGACGGCTACATGTTGAACGTGGTGGAGTCGCGCGTGGTGGCCCGCACGTGGCGTCAGTGGGAACCCCAGATCATCTACGTCCAGCACCAGACGGCGCCATTTCCCACGCGTATCTGGTTGCCGCCGTTTGCGGAACCCATTGCCCCGCGCGTGGCGGGGCTGATGTCGCGCGAAGTGAACACGATTGGCATGACCATCGCGCAGGCGCTGGAAACCAACGGGCAGATTGGCGCCACGCACATGGGGAAGGGGTTCGACGCCTGGTACCCCGGATATATCGACTACATGCCCATGCTCCAGAACATCGCGTCGTTTTGGACCGAAACCGCGCTGTTCAATTACGCCACGCCCAAGTTCTATACGGTTGACGAGTTCCCGCCTGAGTACAGAGATCTGCGGCCGCAGTCGTTGTATGCGAGCCCCTGGCCCGGTGGCTGGTGGCACCTGAAGGATGCCATGGACTACATGGAAACGGCGTCCATCGCAGTCCTCGACTATGCGACCAAGTATCGCGAGGAACTGCTGTGGAATCGGTATCAGGCGGGACGGAACGCCATCGCACGCTACGGCAAGGAGCCGCCGTATGCCTACATCGTGCCGCAGACACAGCGCGATCCTGGTGCGGCCGCCGAGTTGCTCAGGCGGCTGGCGTTCCTGGGTGTCCGGATCTCCGATCTGTCGCGCGATGCAGTGCACGCGGGGACAAAGTATCCAAAGGGTACGTGGGTGATTCCCATGGACCAGGAGTACGCCGAGTTGGTCCGGCAGTTGTTTGAAAAGCAGGAATATCCCGACTTGAAAGACGATGACGGCGGACCGGAGCCGCCGTATGACGCAGCCGGATGGACGCTGCCATACCAAATGGATGTGCGGGTGCTCGAGGCGCGGGTGCCGCTCACCACAGACTTTCGGGCGGCCATGCAGGCCGTACAGGGCAAGACCGTAGAGCTATCGCTGCCCAGTGCACCGTTCGCCACCAACGCCATGGCGGCCGGCATCTCGCCGCCACCAGCACGCATAACCGGTGTTGGCACCGCACTGGCCGTCGACCCCGCACAGAACGACGCATTCCGACTGGTGAATCGGGCGTTGGCAGAAGGCGGTGCTGTACGCGTTGGCGGCGGTCGGTACGTCGTGTCGGGCGTGCCAACCTCCAGGTTGGAGGGATGGGCCACTGAGTTGTCACTACGGGCCGAACGTCGTGCCGGGTCTGATCCGGCGGGCGCGGCTGTCCGTTCGCGCGTGGCCCTGTACAAGTCGTTGTCACCCAGCATGGACGAAGGCTGGACCGAGTGGTTGCTCGACCAGTACGAGTTCAAGTACACGGTGATTACCAATACCGATTTCGCAGCCGGTGATCTGGGGGCACGGTTTGATGTGATCCTGTTCGCCTCGGATCGCGCGCGCACCATCACCGACGGTTTCGGCAAGGGCCGTGTGCCGCCAGCGATGGATGGTGGCCTGGGCACCGAGGGTGTTCGCGCACTCGACGAATTCGTGCGGAAAGGGGGGACCATGGTGGCGATCAACAGCAGCGCAGTGTTCGCGATTGATGCGCTGCACTTGCCCGTCAAGAACAGCGTCAAGGGGGTGGCGTCGAAGGATTTCTTTGCCAGCGGCTCCATCCTCGAAGTGACGACCGACCCAGCGCACCCCATGATGGCGGGCATGCCGGAGCGTGCCAAGGTGTTCGTGGATCAGAGCCCGGTGTTCAGCGCACTCGACGGATTTGAAGGCAGTGTGTTGGCGCGATACGCCAAGGAAGGATCGCCGTTGCTGTCTGGGTATCTGCTGGGTGAGAAGTACTTGCAGGGCAACGCCGCGGCGATGGACGTGAAGCACGAGCGAGGCCATGTGGTGCTGATTGGCTTCCGCCCGCAGTGGCGCGGGCAACCGTTCGGCACCTTCCGCGTGATGTTCAACGCGGCGTTCTATAGCCGCGAGGTGGCGGAGATGGTCAAGTCGCCGCCGAGGGGTGGCGGGGCGGCAAAAGGGACGGCATCCACGGCCGTGCAGCCGGGGAAGAAGGTACCGTGACCGACGTCATATGCTGACCCGTCGACGCTGGTGCGTGGTTGCACTGGCAGGCGCCGTCGCGATGCCCGCGGCTGCGCCGGCGCAGCCATCCGCACTTCCTCCGGAGTTTACGCGCGAGTTCCGCGGGGTGTGGGTGGCCAGTGTTGCCAATATCGACTGGCCCTCCAAGCCCGGGCTCTCGTCGTGGCAACAGCAATCCGAATTGCTGCAGATACTTGATCGTGCACGCACGCTGAACCTGAACGCGGTGTTGCTCCAGGTCAGGCCCTCCGCCGATGCGCTGTACGCGTCGCGCCTGGAACCGTGGTCGGCGTATCTCACCGGCGTCGAGGGGCGCGCGCCAGAGCCGTATTACGATCCACTGACCTTCGCCGTGCGCGAGGCGCACGCGCGCGGCCTTGAGCTGCATGCGTGGTTCAATCCGTACCGGGCGCGACATCCCAGTGCAACCAGTCCGGCGGCGCACACGCACATCAGTGTCACGCATCCGCAGCTGGTGCGCACGTATGGGAAGTACCTGTGGATGGACCCGGGCGAGCCGGCGGTGCTCAAGCGTACGCTCGACGTGATGCTGGACGTCGTGAAGCGGTACGACGTGGATGGCATTCATATCGATGACTATTTCTATCCGTATCCGGAACCCGGGCCGGACCAACTCGACGTGCCGTTCCCGGATTCAACCAGCTATGCGCGCTACCGGCGTCGCGGCGGCACGCTGGGCTTGAGCGACTGGCGTCGGCACAACGTCGATACGCTGGTACAATTGCTCTATCGTCGTACCAAATCCCTCAAACCCTGGGTGAAGGTGGGGATCAGTCCGTTCGGTATCTGGCGTCCCGGAAATCCGGAGCAGATCAAGGGATTCGACTCGTACGAGAAACTGTACGGCGATTCGCGCCGGTGGCTGCGTGAGGGATGGATTGACTATTTCACACCGCAACTCTACTGGCCGATTGCACAGACTCCGCAGGCGTATCCCGTGCTGCTGGACTGGTGGTTGGGCGAAAATGTGAAGGGACGACACCTATGGCCGGGACACAATGCCAGCCGTGCCGCGGCTGGTGGCACCTGGTCGCCTGATGAATTGAACGCGCAAGTCCGAGCCACGCGTGCCACGGCCGCCACGGGTGATGTGCTGTTCAGCATGCGCGCCCTGATGTCGGCAAATGCGGTCACTCGCGACAGCGTGAGTGTTGGTGTGGCAACACAACCGCCGCGCCCGGCGGCCGCGGAAGCGATGGCAGACCGACTGTTCTCGGAACTCTACCGCGCCCCTGCACTGATTCCCGCGTCACCGTGGCTGTCGATGCGCATGCCGCACATGCCACAAGCCGCGTTGACGCGCGACGCGGCCAGCGGCGACCATGTGCTTCGTATCGTGGCATCGCCACGTGCACGGTGGATCACGGTTCGGGCACTCACTGCCAGTGGCTGGCAAAGCTTCATTCTCCCGGTGGCGCAACGGACCTTGGTACTGGCACCACGCACAGACCCGGCGCCAACACGCGTGTTGGTGAGCAGTGTCGATCGTTTCGGTACGGAAAGTCGCCCGCTCGAACTGCACTGATACATCGTTCCCCTCCGGCTGTTCATGTCGCCATCCAACCTCCAATCCCCCATGCGTCGTTTTGTCACGGCCACCGTCAGCGCACTGGTTGTCGCTGCGGCGTGCAGTAAGCCAGAAGCTCCCGCCACGCGCATGGAGGCGGTGCCATCGCGCACACGCCAAGCGCGTGTCACCACCGCCGACTCGGCGATGGTGGTCTCCGCCTCTCCCTTTGCCAGCAACGCCGGACTCGCCGTACTCAAAAGCGGCGGGAACGCCGTGGATGCGGCCGTTGCCGTGGCCATGACGCTCGCCGTCACCTATCCGGCCGCCGGCAACATCGGTGGCGGCGGATTCATGGTGGCGCGCATTGGTGGAAATAATGTCGCACTCGACTTTCGCGAAACCGCACCCAAGGCCGCCACGCGCGACATGTACCTCGCCGCCAACGGCGACGCCACAGACAAAAGCGTCACCGGCGCACTGGCCGCTGGCGTGCCGGGTTCGGTGGCCGGTCTGTACGAAGCACACAAGAAGTACGGATCCAAACCGTGGGCGGAGTTGCTGCAAGCCGCTATTGCCCTCGCCGACACGGGCTTCGCCATCGACACAGCCTTCAGCGACGATGATGAAGATGGCGCCCATCGACTGGCGCGAGATTCCGCCAGCGCCGCGCTGTTCCTGCAAAATGGGAAATTCCTCGCCATCGGTACCCGGTGGCGCGCACCCAAGCTGGCGGCCACCCTGCGGCGCATCGCGCAGTCGGGTCGCGACGGATTCTATGCCGGCGAAACGGCCGACCACATCGTCGCCGCCATGAAACAGAGTGGTGGCATCATCACGCACGAAGACCTGCGCACGTATCAACCGTTGTGGCGCACGCCGGTGGAGTTCGACTATCGCGGTCACCATGTCGTCTCCATGCCGCCCGTCTCTTCGGGCGGACTCACGCTCGGCCTGATCCTCGGCATTCTGGAAGGGAAAGACCTCGCCGCACTCGGCTGGCGCACGCCGCAAGCCATTCACCTGCTGGCCGAGGCGGAACGTCGTGCCTTTGTCCGTCGCAATGCACTGCTCGGCGATCCGGCGTTCGTGAAGATTCCCGTTGCGTCGTTCCTTTCCCGGGACACGGCGGCGGCGCTGCGCGCGGAGATCGGTGAGATGTCATCGGGAAGTCCACCGGCTGCTCCCACCAAGGACAAGCGACACACGACCCACTTCGCCATCGTCGACGCCAAGGGAAACGCCGTCTCCATCACCACCACCATCAACGAGAGTTACGGGTCGGCGTTCACGGTGCCGGGTGCGCAGTTCCTGTTGAACGACGAAATGGATGACTTCACGACCAAGGCCGGTGCCATTAACGCCATGGGGCTCGTACAGGGCGCCACGAATGCCATCGCGCCGGGCAAACGCATGCTGTCAAGCATGACGCCCACCATTGTCCTCGACTCGTCAGGCGCGCCGGAACTGGTCACCGGAGCCGCTGGCGGGGCCTACATCATCACGGCCGTAGCGCACCTGATTGTGAGTGTCTTTGACTACCACCAGTCGCTCGGCGATGCGATGGCCGCACCACAATTTCATCACCAGGACGTGCCCGACTCGCTGGTGGTGGAAAGCATTCCGTGGGCCGACTCGGCGGCAAACTTCATGCGGCCGCTGGGGCACGCCGTGAAGCGGTCACCGTGGGGCGGGTTGGCCACGGTGCAGAGCATCGCTCGCGATGGCGGGGTGTGGCGCGGTGTGAGTGAACCGCGCGGGTTTGGCCTGGCGGTGGGGTACTGAATCAGACGGCGCGGTACGGCGCGCGATTACGCTTTTCCCACGCGCGAATCTCATCCAGTGCCGTGCGGTCCTGTGCCCCATAGCGTCGGCGGGTGAGTGCCGTCGCGCTGTCAGCTTCCGAGGCCACCACAACCGACGTCACTGGCATGCGCCAATGCTGCCAGTGTGAGAAGAACGTGTCGACGCCAACCCAGCCATCGTCGCCGCCAGACTTCTTGCCGTTCACCAACGGCTGATTGCCCACGGCGGTTTTGGGGAAGAGCGGGACGGCCGTGCATACGCCCGACGCGGCATCGACTCCCACGATGAGGAAGTCGTGAGGGCCGACCACCGCCCGGTCGCCTTCGGGGCCGAGGACCGCGTTGGTCTGGCACCCGCCGAGCGTGCGCAGCACAGTGGTGTCCAGTCGTGCAACGAGTCCGACAGATACTTCATCCTGAGTGACAGACATGGCGACGTTGAGGATTCGGCGTGAGTAGCGTTCAAGAGTCGTGATACGGAGGGCAACCGGTGTGCATCGCACACCGGAATCCCGCCGCGAGATCTATTCTCCGTACTTTCGGACGCGATAGCGAAGTTCGAGAATGGAGCGCAATGGGGAAGGCGGCACCACGCCATAGGGCGGTTCGACGGCCTTGGGGCGATACCACTCGCTCCAGTCGGCCTTGGGATCCGGCATGCGCCTCATGGGCGGAATGAAGATTTCGTCCTGCAAGCCTTGCACACGCACCACAATCACGCGGCTTCCCGAACGATACAACGGTCCCTGCACCACGGGGATTACGCGAAAACCGCCCTCGGTCCGCATGTCCGACCAGATTACCGTGCCCTCGGGACGCGTCTTCGTCGTCTGGACTTCAACACTCAGCCAGTGGGTCGAAGAGTCGCCGGCAGGTACGTCCTCCGCCCGAAGTCGCAACTCCATCTCCAGATTCGCCATGGCATTGCCATACATGGCGGGCGTTTCACGCAGATTCATGAATGCCCACATGCCGAGCACGACCACGGCCACCAGCGCAACGACACCGAACGCCGATGAGACCGCGTAGGCCGTTGCCTGTCCGGCGGGCGCCGACCGGCCGTACAGCGCCATGCCCGCAACCAATCCGGCCACCGCACCAAGGAGGCCAATGGCGATCATGAAGTAGCCGGCGGCCCCTTCACGATTCGACATGTTGGTGAGTTTCCCGATGGCGACCGCCAGCAGGGCACCGGCCATGAATCCAATGACGGCACCCGCCAGGGCCCACAGCAAACCCATAACGCTTCTCACGTGCGCAATCCTTTGAAAGTGGTGAGCGCTTCGGGACGAATGGTATTCGCGCAACGAGGTTCCAGTCACCAGCGTGGACACCCCAATGTTAGCGCGATTTGACGGGTCCGCTGCGGCGAGCGAGCTTCGAGTTGCCCGTCGATCATGTCCTTCGCCCTCGATTCCAATGCCAGTGCGCTGCCCGTACCTGCTCGCCCTCGTCTGCGCGACCACCGCACTCGGCGCGCAACCTGCGCCGGACGCCCGTATTCGCGCCGTGATGGACCGCCCCGAGTTTGCGCATGCGAGCTGGGGAATGGAGTTCTATGACCTTGATACCAGAAAGGTCGCAGCCAGTGTCAACGGCGACCGGCTGTTTGTGCCCGGATCAACGACCAAACTGCTCACCATGGGCACCGCACTCGAAGTGCTGGGGGCCGATCATCGTTTCCACACCCGCGTGTACCGCACCGGACCCATTCGGAATGGGGTTCTGGAGGGCGATGTGGTCCTCGTGGCCAGCGGCGATCCGAACCTGTCGGGACGACGGCGTGCCGATGGAAGCTACGCATTCATCGACCGTGATCATTCGTACGGCGGACCGCCGCTGGCCACCGACCCGTTGCTCGCACTGCGTGACATTGCCAAACAGATTGCCGCGCGCGGTATCACCGCGGTGACGGGGCAGGTGATCGTGGACGCCTCGATGTTCGTGGAAGGGGACCGCGAACTGGGCACCCGTGTGGTGATGTCGCCGATGGTCGTGAACGACAATGTCATCGACATCGTCGTCACGCCCGGCGCGATGACAGGCGAGCCGGCGACGGTGGTTGTTTCCCCTCGCACGAGCTACCTGACCGTGCAGGCGCGCATCGTGACCGGCGATACCGGCAGCGCCAATACCCTTGACGCCGTGGAGGACAGCAGCAGCGTCGATCATCGGGTGATGGTGCTGACGGGGCGTGTGCCGCGCGGTATGCCGTTGAACGTGCGGTGGGCGGTGGCGTCTCCACGACGTTTCGGCGAGATCCTGCTCAGCGACGTGCTGAATGCAGCGGGTGTGCGCGTGATCCCGCGACTCGGCCAACGCGCGCTGGCCCTTTCGGCCCTGTCACACTTCTACACGGACTCGATGTCGGTGGCCGACTACGAGTCGCTTCCGTTGACGGCTGCTGCGGTGGTCCTGCTCAAGACCAGCCAGAATCTGCACGCCAGCAATTTCCCCCTGCTGCTGTCGTCGCTCCCCGCGTCGCGTGCGGCCGGCAAGAACGGATTTGACCTCGCGCACGACTGGCTGCTGCGCGAGGGACTGGATGTGAATGGTGCCGTGCAGGGCGACGGTGCCGGTGGCGCGGCGTTTTTCTCGCCGCGCTTCATGAGTCGATACCTGGCGTTGGTCGCCACCCGTCCATGGGCGCAGGCGTTCCAGGCCGCGTTGCCGGTGTTGGGAAAGGACGGCACGCTGGCGACGATTCAAGTTACCGCACCAGGGGCCGGCAAGGTGTTCGCCAAGACCGGCACCTACGCGACGTACGATCCCCTCAATCGTCGCGCGCTGGTTACCGGCAAAGGTCTCGCCGGCTACTTCACGGCCAAGAACGGACATCGATTCGCGTTTGCGATCTATGTGAACAACCTCGCCGTGACGAAGGGCGATCCTGCCGTTGTGGCGGGCCAGGCGTTGGGTGAGATCGCATCACTCGCTTGGGAACATATGCGCTGAGTGCGGCGATCCTGCGCCGGTCAGTCGGGCCGCAGTGGCGGTCCCAGCAACGTCATGTCGTACTTGGTGAACAGAGCGGCCACCGCTTTCGGATCGGGTGATCCATTTCGCGTCAGCGGTCCAAGCTCCTCGTAGAACTTGTGACCGCCGCCGGGTGTGTACACCACGATGATCTCGCCGGGCTCATCGGTCAGGTTGAGGAACGCGTGCGGAACCTGCTTGGGCAAGTACGCGAAATCCCCTTCCGTGCAGTGGAAGTACTCGTCGCCAATCCGGACTTTGAACTGGCCCTTCAGGACATGCACGGTCTCTTCCTGGCTATGGTGCACATGCAGTGGTGGCCCGCCGTGTGGCGCGACCTGCACGATGAAGTAATCGAACGCGCCACCGGTATCTTCGCCCGTCACCTTGAAAATGAGATCGCGGCCGGGGCCCGACTGCAACCGCAGTCCTTCGGATGGCGCCAACACCTTGAACTGACTGGTCGTCATGTGTGGTTCCGAGTGAACGTGATCACCTCGTGGGGCGGCAACCGGACGGCCTCCGGGCAGCCCACAACATAGGGTCCGTGGGGTAGCGCGGCCAGCCACGATGAGCAATCGTTTCTGGGCGCCACGTCCGACCGGCGTCCTTCGAATCCCGCACCGATGAGTCCACATGTCTTCAATCGTGCACTCCCAGACATTCGATTTTCCGCACGAAATGACCACCACGACCTTTGAACTGCCAGGGTGCACCGTGCTGCGCAGCCTGGGTGTCGTGCGCGGTGTGGTAGTCCGCTCGCGTTCGGTGATAGGCACCTTCGGTGCCGGCCTGCAGACCCTCTTCGGCGGGAATATCTCAATCTTCACCGAACTCGCGGAGAACGCGCGGCAGCAGGCGTTCGACACCATGCTGCAACACGCGCACATCGCCGGCGCCAATGCGGTGATCGGCATTCGCTATGACGCCAACGAGATGATGAGCGGCGTGACGGAAGTGCTGTGCTACGGTACCGCCGTGGTGGTGCGGCCAAACGAATAGGCTGGGCGACGGCTAGATTGGTCCGCATGACTCTGCCTCACCTGCTCATCATTGACGCGCAATCCCTCGCCGGGCGAGCGGCGCACGTCGCCGACGGCGACGTGATGTACGGGGTGCGCCTCTGGTGCCAGATGGCGCGCGGCGCCGCGATGGATGTTGCGGCCACGCATCTGGTGGCGGCGTGGGACCATGAAGGCCCCACCTTTCGCCATTCCCTGTTCCCGATGTACAAGCATCGGCGAACCGGCGTCATGCGCTCGCGCGTGGCGCCCATTCGCGAGGGAGTGGAAGGCACCGGACTGGCCAGTGTGAGTGTCGCGAACTTCGAGGGTGATGACAGTGTAGCGTCGTTGATGGCGCGCTTTCGTCGGGAAGCACGCGTGACGGTGCTTTCGAATGATTCGGACCTGCTGCAATTCGTGTCCGACGGCGTGGACGTGGCCACTTATGTGGGCGCCGGCAAAGGCCCGAACGGCACGCGGATCAGACCGTGGACCAGTGCCGATGTGGTCGCGAAATTCGGTGTGCCACCGGAGAACCTCGCCGCGTTCAAGGCGTTGTGTGGCGAAGACGGCGACGACATCCCCGGTGTGCGAAGCATCGGCAAGGGCACGGCGGTCAAGCTGCTGCGACGATGGCAGTCGCTGGAGAAGGCGTTGGAAGCGAGTGAATTTGTGAGTCATCGCGACGACACGGCGAAGCTGGCGGGCCAGCACGAACATGTGCGGCTGATGCTGCGGCTGACGACCATTCGGCAGGACGTGCCGTTGCCGGCGATGGAGTTGGCGCATTGCGCCGCGAGCGTTATTCGCTGGCCCGGCAGTTCCACCGCGCGTGCGGCCTCGCCGGTGTCCCGCACGGCGGCCGGTCCCGGCCTGGAAGACGTCCCATTCCCCGCCGAGCCGTTCGGGGACTGAGCGCGCTCGCCTCTGATGCGCCCGGTGCGTAATTTGGGGCTCGACGGACAACCACGACGCCTCGACTTACACGGTACTTTGTGCTGATCCCCCCTTCCGCGATGGCTTGCGTGCTCGCCGCCTGTGTGCTCGCGTCTGCCGAGTCACACCGACGCGATCGACGTGTCGTTGACGTGGTGGACGTCGGTAATCCACGCAGTGAGGCGGCGCACGGCTATGAAGGGCAGGACGCCAGCGCCGGCGTGGCCGACGGCAAAGTATTCCGACAGGCCGCCGGGTGGATGCACTACACGCTCGGCACGTTCGACGATACCGAGGTGACCATTGCCTGCACCTTGGTCAGCCCGGATACGGGGCGCCACGACGTCCCCCGCAGTTTCGACCTGATCGTCGAGGACAGCGTGATCGCCACGCGCGTCGTGTCGACACAATCTCCCGTACCCGTCGTCGTCGAGATCGACGTGCCGTTCGCCATCACCAAGGGCAAGACGAACATTGTGGTGGTCATCCGCGCGCGCGGCGGTCTCACGCCGGCGCTGCGCGAGCTGCGCACCATTCAGGATCATCACGAACTGGATCTGACGCCATACTCTTTTGGAGTGCTTCGATGAACGTATCACGTGTGTCGCACACGGCTCATGCCGTATTCGCCCTCTCGTGCGCCGGCATGCTGCTGGCAGGCACCGATCTCGCTGCGCAGGCGCCGGCCCGCGCTGCAACGGGCCAGCAGTGGCTCACGCGCCCCGAGCGTACCGACTACGCCGAAACCAGTCGCTACGACGAGGTGATCGCGTACATGAAGCAGATGGCTGCGGTCTCGCCGCAAATCCATCTCACCACGTACGGGTACACGTACGAAGGCCGGCCGCTGCCGCTGGCTGTCATTGGCGCCCCAGGCGTCACGCCCGAACAGGTCATCGCCACGAAGAAGACCCGCGTGTACATCCAGGCCAACATCCACGCGGGGGAAGTGGAAGGAAAGGAGGCAGTGCTGTGGTTGCTGCGCTCCATCGCGCGAGGGGAGCGCAACGAGTGGCTGAAGACCACGGTGCTGCTCATCAACCCGATCTACAACGCCGACGGCAACGAGCGCGTGAACGTCACCAATCGCGGCAGTCAGGCCGGCCCGGTGGGCGGCATGGGTCAACGGGAAAATGCCCAGGGGTTCGATCTCAATCGCGACGGCACCAAGTTGGAAACGGCCGAGGCGCGCTCGATGGCCAGCTTGCTCACCCGGTATCAGCCGCACGTCGCGATGGATCTGCACACCACCGACGGCAGTTCCAACAGCGGCTTCAACATGACCTACGAAACGTCGCTCAATCCCAACAACTCGAAGGGCACCATGAGTTTGTTGCGCGACGTGCTGCTCCCGGAGATCACCAAAACCATCAAGGCCAAACACGGTTCCGACTGGTTCTACTACGGCGGTGTGTCTGGCACGGGCGCTGAGCGCGCCTGGCGATCCGACGCGGAACTGGCAAAGCCGCGGTACACCTCCACGTACTACGGCGTGCGCAATATCCTCGGCCTGCTCACCGAGACCTACTCCTACGCGTCGTTCAAAACGCGCATCACCGAGACGTACTGGTTCCTGGAGGAAGTGCTGGGCTACGTGGCCACGCACGGTGAGAAAATGCGCGACGTGGTGGCGATGGCCAACAAGGAATCCATCATTGGGCAGCAGCTGGCGGTGCGGCAGGTGTTGGTAAAGGCGCCGGCGCTGCAGAATATCGTGTTTGCGCCCACAGTCTCCACCCGCAACCCGTATGTGGCGGATCGCCCGTATCGCTTGCGCACCAACGGGCCCGTCACCAGCGAGATGCTGCCGTTCTTTGGCACCACGGAGCCAACGGAGACGAGCCTTGCACCGCGTGTGTGGGTGGTGCCGATGAGCAGCGCGGCGCCCGGTGGCGCTCCGCCAGCCACGCCGGCTTTTGGCGGAGGACGTGGCGGCGGCGGCGGGGGCACGCCGACGCAGCGCATGATCGCCAGTGTGATTGATCGTCTGGAGGCGCACGGCATTGCCTACACGCTCACGACGAAGGACATCGCATTCAGCGGTGAGCGTTTCAAGATCGCGTCCAATACGCAGGCCGATCGCGAGTACCAGGGGACGCACAAGGCGCGCACGCTCACTGGTGCCTGGGAGAGCACCGAACAGACGCTGCCGGCGGGTTCGCTGGTCATTGCGATGGACCAACCCTTGGCTCGACTGGCGTTCATATTGTTCGATCCCCGTTCCGATGACGGGTTCATGTGGTGGAATATCCTCGATCCGGTGCTTGGGATGACGCCGGCGCCGGCATACTACCCGGTGCTGCGGTCGATGACTGCGGTGGGAAACTGACGCGGGTCTTCTCACCCGGGAGAACGACGTGAGTCCTGACTCGCGTCGAACCGTGCTCGCGGCAAGCGCCGCGAGCACGTTCTTTGGAGCATCTGTCGTCGCCACCCGCTTTGTGGTGGCGCAAACCAACCCGGTTTCGCTGGCCTTCCTGCGCTATCTGGTGGCCACGCTGTGCCTGTTGCCGGTGCTACGCGCCGCGCTGCAGGTGGCGATGCCGCGCCGCGACCTGTTCGCAATCGGCGCGCTGGGCGCACTGTTCTTCGGGATTTTTCCGTGGAGCTTCAGCGCGGCGCTGGTGCACGTGCCTGCGTCGCGCGTGGCGTTGATGCTGGCGACCACACCGCTGGTGACGCTGGTCATTTCGCGCGCGCGTGGTGTGGAGTCCATCACCATGTCGATCCTGGCAGGACAGCTATTGGCGATCGCCGGATTGTGGCTGGCACTCGGACCGTCACCGGGTTCAGGCACTCCCGATTGGCTGGGGTACGGACTGACGTTGGTGACCGTGCTGTGCGGCGCGATGTACAATGTTTTTTCGCGACCGTACCTCAAGCGCTACCGGCCGCTGCATGTGACCGCCCTGTCCATGGCGGCCGGCGCACTGTTTCTGGCCCCGCTGGCTGCCGTGAAGGGGCTGTTCACCGTGCGTCCGGCCTTTTCGGCCGGGGGATGGTTGGCCGTGGTGTTTCTCGGAACTGTCGGGGGAGCCCTGGGCTTCGCTCTCTGGATTTGGGCCCTGGAGCGATCGACGCCGTCGCGTGTTGCCGTATTCATCGCGCTCAATCCCATCACCGCCACGCTGCTGGGCGCGCTGCTGATGCGCGAACCCGTCACTGCGACATTCGTCGCCGGGTTGGCCTGCGTGGTCGGTGGTATTATTCTGGCGAACTGGCGGTCTTCCGCACGCGCCGTATCCTAGTCAACGTCGGCGCCAACACCTTTCACTCGGATCGGTTCGATGCCACGTCGCAAGCCCTCTCCCCTGTACATCGGCATTGGCAGTCACGTCGTAGCGCTGGACGCCACGTCGGGTGAAGAAATCTGGCGGACGAAGATCAAGTCGTCTTCGTTTGTCACGGTTTGCGTCATCGATAGCGCAGTTTATGCGGGCGCCGGCGGCGAACTCTTTTGCCTCAACGCCAGGTCCGGAGAGACTGTCTGGACCAACAAGCTCAAGGGCCTGGGTCACGGACTGATCGCGTTTGCCGGTGCCGATGCATCGGCCGCCGCGTCGGCGCAGATGATGCAGGCGTCGCAGGCCGCGACGACGGCGGCCGTCGTCGCGGCAACGGCGTGACCGAGAGGATGTTGGCGCACGAAGGGCCCGCCGGCACGGAAGCCGTGCCGGAGCTCTTTGCCGCGCTCTACACCGAACTGCACCGGCTCGCGGAACGGCAGTTGGGACGAGGCAACAACGGTTCGGCGCCGCTCAGTCCGACGACGCTTGTGCACGAAGCATATCTCAACCTCTGTGGCCGCTCCGGCGACAACTTCCCCGACCGGGCGCGGTTCATGGGATATGCCGCACGCGCCATGCGCAGCATCGTCATTACGCACGTGCGCTACGCACACGCGGCGAAGCGAGGCGGCGGGGCCTTCGAGATCACGCTGACCGGAAATCTCGACGCGCCCGTCCAGCAGACGTCGGCGGAGGAGCTCGAGCGGTTGTCGGAGGCACTGGACGCGCTGGCGGGCATCGAGCCATCGCTGGCGCAGCTTGTGGATTTGCACTTCTTCTGCGGGTACGAGTTGAAGGAGATCGCCGAGATGCGCGGAGAGTCCGAGCGCACCACGCAGCGTTCCTGGCGCAAAGCGCGGATGTTGCTTCGGCACGCCATCGGGAACGCTGCGGCCGGCCCTCCGTCGGCTAGCGAAGCCGACTGAGGAACCACTCGGCCTCACGCGTGCGCGGGTTGCGCGCGCCGCCGCCCTGGGTGAGCGCGAGACGGGCGCGGCCCGCCTCCGCCCGAGCCAGCGTGGTGTCGCCGCGTTGCCACAGTGCCATGGCCTCCAGCAGCAGCGCCTCGCCCACGCGGGCGCTGCGTGTGATGGTGAGCGAGTCACGGGTGGCGGTGCTGCGTGCATCCCGTGCAAACATGAGCGCGCTGTCTGGCTCACGCAGCGCGAGTGCGGCGCGCGCGGCCAGCATCAGCGTGGAGTGCTGCGTGGCGCTCCGCTTGCCCGAAAAGTATCCGGCGTCGTGCAATGTCTCCCGGAGCAGCGCGTTGCCACGCGTGCTGTCACCCGCCGCCAGCGCAACCAGGGCGTCGAGGGTGCGGACATCCACCACCTGATCGTCGCTCTTGCGCAGATCGGGGTTGCCGGCAATGACACGAAAACGCTGAATGGTGCGGTGCGCGTCGCGCGTGCGCCCCAGCATCAGTTCGGCCTGCGCGAGACCAAACAGCGCGCGACCTTCCCAATACGCATTCCGGTCGGCCACGCCCTGCGCGGCAAGCAGCCCAAAGTACTTGCGTGCCGAGTCGGCATCGCCCTGAAACAGCGCCGAGTGCGCGTAGTGAATCAGGAACTGCACGGGAATACGGCCTCCGGAGTCGCTGTGGCTCATGCGGAGCAGCGCGTCGTGGAGTATCCCCTCGGCTTGCGCCACCTCGCCGATGCGATTGTACGTCATCGCCAGGTTGTGTCGCGCCACCGCACTGGCTGACGTCCCGCCGCGGCCCGTCGTGTCCATCAGGCCGATCCCCCGCATTCGCGCCACGATGGCCTCCCGCGGCCGGTTCTGGCGGTCCAGCGTGTAGCCAAGGTTGTCCAGCAGCGTGATGTAGAACAGGTCGCGCGTTTGACCCAGCGAGTCGCGAATGGCGATGGCGCGGTGGATGGCGGGCGCGCTGCGTTCCACATGGCCGCTTTCATTCTCCAGCGTCGCACGCGTCAGCAGGCAAAGCGCCTCGACGTGGGGATCGGCCCGCAGACGCGGCAGTGCTTCCACGGCGCTCAGTGCCCGGTCGGCCTCGGGGTATTTGCCCTCCGTGCGCAAATTGTCCGCGAGGTTGCAGCGTGCCTCCAATAGGTGCGACGTGTCGTGGGTGGCCACGGCGATCGACTCGGCCCGCAGCAGGAGGCGGCCGCGAGTGCGGTTGTCGAATTCGGCGTATTGCGACGAAAGCTGCATGAGCGCCGACGTGAGGAACGCGGAGTCCGTGGCGTACTGTCGCTCCAGTCCCTCTCGGGTACGGTCCAGGATGTCGCGAACGGTCATTGGCCGGGCGCCCACCTGCGACATGACGAGCATCGCGAATTCGGCCTGCGCATCGGCGCGTTTGCTTTCGGCCACGGCCATGTCACGCTGTCGTTCGGCGTCTCGCTGCTGGCGTACGGAGAACACCACGGCGGACACAAGGATCGTGAGTATCGCGGACGCCGCCGCGACGGTGGTGCGATGCCGGCGCACGAACTTCCGCGCGCCGTACATCAGCTGGTCCCGGCTGGCGCTCACGGGTTCATGCTGCAGGAATCGCTCCAGGTCCGCGGCAAAGCTCTCGGCATTCTGGTACCGCTCAGCCGCGTCCTTGCGCAGCGCCTTGCCAACCACGCTGCCCAGATCATGCGGTGCCAGCAGGGCAGGCTGCACCTCGGACAGGGCGCGCACCACGTCGGCCGGCGATCGCGCACCCTCGGCCGTGGGATGCCGTCCGCTCAGCAGCAGATACAGGATGACGCCAACGGCGTAGACGTCGGTGGCCGTGGTGATCGGGTCGCCACGCACCTGTTCCGGAGCGGCGAACTGCAGCGTGAAGGCGCGGCCGCCGTCAACGGTGATCGCCGCCGTGTCGGTGGACGGGTCGTCGGTATCAGCCAGTTTGGCGATACCGAAATCGAGCAGTTTGACCGTGCCGTCGCGCGTGACGAGGATGTTGGACGGCTTGAGATCCCGATGCACGACCAGGCTGGCGTGCGCATGCGCAACCGCGTCGAGCACCCGGAGGACGAGACGAACCCGTTCGTCCCGTGACAAGGCGTGGTCGTTGGCATAGGTATCAAGGGCAACCCCGTCAACGTGCTCCAGCACCAGATAGGGTTGCCCCAACTGGCTGACGCCGGCATCGAGCAGTCGCGCAATGCCCGGATGGGTCAGTCGGGCCAGCATCGACCCCTCGCGGCGAAATCGCTCCCGCCCAACGGTGGTGACCAGCGAGAGGTTGAGCAGCTTGACCGCCGCCTTGCCCTCGAAACGTCCGTCCGTGCGTCGGGCCAGCCACACCGAACCCATGCCGCCATGGCCGAGTGGGCGCTCCAGCGTGTAGGCACCAATCTCGAGCCCCTGGAGCGTCAGGTCGATGGGGTTGGTGAGGAACCGCTCCCGTTCCGCGGACGCATCATCGCTGAGCAGAGCCCGGACATCATCGGCGACATCGGGCGCGCTCACGCTCAACGCGCGCAACCATGGTTCCAGCGCCTCGGGCGGCAAGCCAAACGCCTCTTCGAAGAGTGGTTCCAGGACGGCCCAACGCTCGCGGTCGATGTCGGCCATGTCTCTCCGGATTGAGTGTGCGCCGTGCGAGCGGTCGACCAACGCGGCTGAGTGTCAGCGGTCCGGCAGGTCGCTTGTTAAGAAGCGCAAATCCCGCGGTGAAGCCGACACGCCATCGTCACGTTCCGGCGGTTCACTCCGCGAGCGGGCCATGGCCGCGGGATCCAAAGGGACTGCATGTGACGAAGCGGGACGTTAGCGCTGTTTCCGTACGTCCTCAAGAGCGCCGCAGTGTGCCACTCGCGTGCCACAGAATTGCCAACACGACACGACCCTTGTCCGGTCTCCCCATGCAACGCCTGATCCTCCTGGCCTGTGCGCTCGTGGCCTGCACCAACGCCCAGCCCGCTGAACGGTACGGTTTTGTCACCCTGCTCGGGCGGGACACTGTTGCCGTTGAACGCATTGCGCGATCCCGCACTCGGTTGGTGGCGGACGGCGTCGATCGATTTCCCTACGTGCGTCAACGGCACACGGAACTGGACCTTGGTGCCGACGGACGCATCCGCCACATGGTCATGGACGTTCGTACGCCAAGCGGTGGAACGCCCGCAGAGCGGGGTCGGCGTATCACGGCGGACTTCTCCGACCATCAGGCGCGCATCTCCATTCGCGACAGCAGCAAAGTGCGCGACACGGTCTTCGCCATTGGTGGCGACCTCACCGTGCCGCACGTGTCCATGATGTACAGCGTGATTGAACTGGAAGTGGCGACCGCCCTGCGTCAGTCCGCACCCACGCCGGGAGCGAGAGTGCGCTTTCGACAGTTCTATCCCGACCGCGATATCGGACCGAGTTTCGCGCTGCATCAGGGTTTCGTGCAACGACTGGCCGACGGCACGGTGGAGCTTCGGCACGACTGGTTGTCCGGCGTGGGACAGATCACGATGGACACGGCGGGACGCATGCTCACGTACTCCGGCGCCCGCAGCACCTATCAGGTGGCCGTCACGCGTACGACGGCGCTGCCCGATGTGGAGTCCATTGGCGCGCGTTATGCCGATGCGGAACGGCGAGCCGGGGCGTCGCCACTCAGCGTGCGTGACACCGTCCGCGCCAGCATCGGCGCGGCGACGTTCACCGTGGACTATGGCCGACCGCTCGCGCGCGGGCGCACGCTGCTGGGCCAGGTGATCCCCTATGACTTCGTCTGGCGCACCGGGGCGAACGCGGCCACGCAATTCACCACCTCGGCGCCAATCACCCTTGCCGGCCTGTCAGTCCCGGCGGGCACGTACACCTTGTGGACCGTACCGCGTCCTACCCGCGTCGACCTCGTGGTGAACAAGCAGACAGGGCAGTGGGGGACGCAGTACCAAAGCGCCGGCGATCTGGGTCATGCGCCGCTCACCACGAAGACGGTGACGGACACCGTGGAGAGGTTCACCATCGGCATTGCGCCGACGGATGCGATGCACGGCACGTTGTCGCTGGCGTGGGGAACGTTTCGGTGGACGGCGCCTATCGTGCTGCGCTGACCGTGGCGAACGCGCGCAGCTGCGCCGCATGATGCGCGGTATGCACCGTCACCAGGCGGGCACCTTCCGGCGGACGCAAGTCGCCAAATACATGATGCGTCATCCGGCACTTGGGATCTGTCCATCCCGCGACCAGTCGGTTCTCGGTATCGGCCGCCGCCTGCTCCAGTGCGACGAGCACCGTCTCGCGGTCGAACGGACCATCTCCGGGTCGAATTTCTCGCGGCGCGCGCGCGCCTTTCGGAAAGATGCCATGCTCGAGAATGCCATCGAGAAACTTCCAGCGCACGACAAGGCGCATCCACCAACTGGTGCGCACTCGCAATCCCGGGCCGCCGGTGAATTGCGCGCCAACCACCTCGTAGGTCATGCGCACGTGCTCGACAATTTGCGCGGGTGACCAATGGGTGTCGTCCGGCCGGCGCTCCCAATCTGCATCGGCCACGGCGCGCGCCGCGTCAATGAACTCGGCAACGGCGCGTTGATGGTTCGCTCGGGCGGCGGCGGGGTCGGTGGTCACGTGCATCGACGCGCTCACTGAACGGGCTTCATCGAACAGTCTCCCAATCCACGGTGGGTTGCCCTTCGGCGGGTTGCGACAGGCACGTTGCTGAAGGCCAGTGGCCGAAGCTATGGGCGAGTGGGGAAACCCGCCAGCACTCAGGCCTTGGTGCCGTGCCATGTCCCTTACCGGCAGCCAGCGACTTTCGCGATCTCGCCGTATGTTCTCCAGCAAGCGCGCAGGTCACCCTGCCTGGCAATCACACTGAGAGGACCGGCTATGCATCGCCCATCACAGTACCGTCTGGTGTCCGCGAGCTTTTTCTTTATCGCGCTGGCCGTTACCGGCGCGGGAGCCCAGAACAGCGACCCGGCAGCGGCGATTGCCGCCGATAAAGCGTTGCTGGCGAAGGAAACCTATCAGATGCCTCCCGCCGAGATCGCCAAACTGGTCACGGCCCCGAGGCACTTGAATGTCTCGCTGGGTTTGCCAAGCCCCGACCGTCGGCTCTTCCTCAAGCAGGAGAGCGAAGGGCTGCCCAGCGTGCAGGCGTTTTGCAAGCCGCACAACTACTACGCGGGCTTGCAGGTGGATCCCAAGGCCAACCGCGCCCGCACGCTGACCACTCGCGGCGGCACGGGGTTGTCGCTCGTCGATGCGCTGACGGGAAAGTCCACCGCCATCATGGTGCCGAAGGGCGCAACGGTGAGCAGCCCCTCGTGGTCGCCTGATGGCAAGCAGTTGGCATTTGTCGCGAACTTCGATGCCGCGTCGCATGTGTTTGTCGCCGATGTCGCCACGGCGAAATCGGTGCAGGTCACGAAGGCGCCACTGCTGGCCACGCTGGTCACTACCGTCGACTGGACGGCGGATGGCAAGAGTCTGGTGGCCGTGCTGTTGCCTGAGGGGCGCGGTCTCGAGCCCAGGAAGCCGGACATCGCGGTTGGTCCGCAGGTGCGACTCTGGATGGACGCTGGGAAGTCGCCACAGCGTCAGTTTGCCAGCCTGATGGAAGAGCCGTGGGAATTTGCGCAGCTCAAGTACTACACCACCGGTCAGTTGGCGGTGATCGATGTGAAGTCGAAGGTGGCGAGGAAGGTTGGCGCCCCCGGCATGATCCAGAGCGTGGATGCGTCGCCCGATGGGCAGTTCTTTCGGGTCACCCTCATGCAGGAACCGTTTTCATACGTGGTGCAGACGTCCAGTTTCGGCAACGTCGAACAGCTGTGGGACGGGAGTGGCAAAGTGGTGGCCGAATTGCAGAAGCGGCCGTTGCGCGAGATGCCGGATTCCACGCAGGGGGGAGCCGGATTCGCCGGGCGTGGTGGTGCGGATGGTCCAAACGGCAAGCGGATGCTGGCGTGGATGCCGACGGGTGTCGGCATGTACTACGTGGCGGGTGATTCGGCAAACGGCGGTCGCGGCGCGGCGGCTGGCGCTGCGGCCGGACGCGGCGGACGAGCCGGCGGCGCGCCTGGTGGTGCCGCTCGCCGTGAGCGAGTAGTGCAATGGCTGCCGCCGTACGGCGCGAGCGATACCAAGGTGCTGTACGAGGCCGACGGGGCCATCGGTTCGCTCACCTTCACCGATGACGGCACGCAGCTGTTCATTGGCACTACGGCCAACAACACCGGCGAGATCTACCATGTGAATCTCGCGACGCCCACGGAAAAGCACACGATTGTCAGGCAGCGCGCGTACACGCCGTCGTTTACCGGAGGCGCGGGCGGTCGTGGCGGTGCAGGCGGTGGCGGAGGACGAGGTGGCGCAGCCGCCGATGATTCGATCCAGTTCTACGGCAACCCCGGCGCGATGATGACCAAGCGCGGCACACAGGGTGGTCAGGTGGCGATGGTGTCCAGCGATGGCGGCGTGTATGTGGCCGGGACGCAGTACTATCAGAACTATCTGCAGAACGCGCCGCGCAGTTTTGTCGACAAGATCGATATCAAGACGGGAACCAAGACGCGGGTGTTCCAGGGTGCCGCCGACGCAGTGGAGACGGCCACGACGCCGCTGGACGATGATTTCTCGCGGGCCGTGGTGACACGGGAGTCGCCGAAACAGGTTGCCGACGCGTATCTGCGTGACCTGAAGGCCGGCACCATGACCAAGCTCACAGCCAACAAGGACTTCGCGCCGGAGTTCACGAACGCCATCCGTAAGCGCATTACCGTCACCCGTCCCGACGGATTCACGTTCGTGGTGAAGCTCACGTTGCCCGCCGACTACAAGGCCGGTACGCGGCTGCCGGCCATGTTCTGGTTCTATCCGTACGAATACACCGAGCAAGCGGCGTACGATCGCACCTTGCGCAGCGAGAACGTCAACGCGTTTCCCAACGGCGGCCCACGCACCATCGAGTACCTGACCCAAGTGGGCTATGCCGTGGCGAATTTCGATCCGCCGGTGGTAGGCATGGACGGGCGGATGAACGACAACTACGTGTCGGACCTGGTCACCAACCTGTCGTCGGTCATCGACGAACTCGATCGGCAGGGATACATCGACCGCACGCGACTTGGCATTGGCGGTCACAGCTACGGCGGGTTCAGCACCATGAACGCGCTGGCGCACACGCCATTCTTCAAGGCCGGCATCGCCGGCGACGGCATGTACAATCGCTCACTCACCCCTACGTCGTTCCAGAGCGAGCGGCGCGACTTCTGGCAGGCCCAGAAGACGTACACGGAGATGTCGCCGTTCTTCTACGCCGACAAGATCCAGGGGGCCATCATGATGTACCACTCCATCGAGGACCAGAACGTCGGGACCGCGCCGGAGAGCAGTATCCGCATGATGCAGGCGTTGCGCGCGAACGGCAAAACGGCAGCGCTGTTCATGTATCCGTACGAAGATCACGGTCCGGCCACCAAGGAGTCGGACCTGGATCAGTGGGCGCGGTGGACGGCGTGGTTGGACCTGTATGTGAAGAACGCGCACGCACCCAAGAAGGCGCAGGCGATTAACTGCCGTAAGCGACATCACCGTGGCGGACGCCGTTGGCGATCGCTTCCGCGTAGAAGGATTCGAGCCGGTCGAGCTCCGAATCCCAACTGAGCGCGGAAGTGGTGGCCATGGCGCCGTCCACGAGCCTGGTGTGCAACCCGGGGTCATGCGCCACGCGGAGCATGGCGGCCGCAAGGCACTCGATATCGCCTTCGGGACACGCCACGCCGTTGACGTCATCCCGCAGATATTCGCGAACGCCGCCCGCTGCAACGGCGATCACGGGAAGACCGCTGGCCATCGCTTCCAGGCACACCAGTCCCAGTGTCTCGGTCGCTGGC